>CAZEKK010000076.1:4791-10261 GCA_964512905.1 uncultured Solirubrobacteraceae bacterium | reverse complement strand
ACGTGGTCGATGCCGAGCCGGTCGGCGAGCTCGACCTGATCCAGCGCGTCCTGGATCAGCCGGCGCTCGGCGTCATCGCCCCAGGGCCGGGGAAGCTGGTGCTCGTAGAAGATCCCGAAGCGCATCGGGGCCAGCGTAGCTTGGCGCAACGGCGCGCGGCGGCCAACGTAGGCTCTGGACGCTCAAGCGCAGCCGGCGCCTGCGCCGATGCTTGAGCTGGGAAGTCGCTCGGCCACATCGGGGGTACGCCGTGCCCAGCGCCTACAGGACGACGCTGCTCGCCGCCTGCGCGGCCGGGCTCGCCGCGTGCGCGGTCGCCGCGCCGGCCGGCGCCGCCACGTTCTGCGTCAACGCCCCCGCGTGCGTCGCCGGCGGCGGGACGGCGAGCGCCACGCCGCTGACGGCGGCGGCAGCGGCCAACGCCGCGTCGGGTCCTGACCGCATCGAGATCGGGGCCGGCGCCTATCCGCTGGGGAGCAGCAGCACCATCAGCCTCACGGGCCCGACCGAGCTGGTCGGCGCCGGTCGCACGTCCACCGTCATCTCGGTGACGGGCAACGCCGCGGCGATCAACGTCGCGGCGAACGACACGTCCGTTTCGGACCTGCGCATCGAGCTCGTCGGCGGGCCGACCGCCTCGCCGGTGTCGGGCGCGGCCGGCATCAAGGTCGTTGCCGCAGCGGTCGGCATTGCGATCCGCCGCGTCGAGGTCGCCGCTTCAGGGGCCCACAACGACATCGGCGCCATCCAGTCGCAGACCGGCAGCGTCCTGATCGAGCAGTCCGCGGTGAGCGTGCCCGACTGCCAATCCTCCTGCGGCTACAACACGGGCATCAACCTCACCTACGCGGGGAGCCCCGATCCGATCGTGCGCGACGTCGACATCGCTGCGCAGACCGGCGTGTTCGTGCGGGCGCCGGACGCGAGCGGCCCCGCGCTGCAGCGGCTCCGGGTCCATCCGGCGCCGTACGGCCCGAATGTCGCGGCCAGCGTCGGCGTCTGGGCGGTCAAGGGCCGCCCGCTCGTCACCAGCTCGGTCATCACCGCGGGCTCGACGTCGAACGGCGCCGTCGTCGCCGCCGGCTTCGGCACAGCCGACAGCCCGAGCGTGACAGCTCGGAACGTCACCCTGTTCGGCGGTCCGGCCTGCCTGCGCGCCTTTGCCACGACGCTCGTCGGCACCGCGACCGTTGCCGCCACCGACTCGGTGATGCGCTGCTCGTCCGTCGGTTCGACGAGCGTCACCGGCGTGGCCGCCACCGCCCAGATCTCGGTGGTCTCGTCGTCGTTCCCGTTTGGCACGCACACCGGCACGGGGCTCTTCAGCGCCGGCGCCGGCAACCTCGACAACCCGGACCCGCGCTTTCTCGACGAAGCCGGCGGCGACTACCGGCTGCGCTTCGACTCCCCCCTCATCGACCGCAACGCGGCGCTCCTGGGGCCGAACGAGTCCGCCCTCGACCTGGCCGGACTACCCCGGCTGATCGACGGCAACGGCACGGGCGGGCCGTCCCGCGACATGGGCGCCTTCGAGTACGGCTACGCCGCGCCCTCGGTCACGGCCGCGGCGACGCCGGCCGGCCCGTCGCCGGGGGCCGCGGTCACCTTCACGGCGAGCGGGACGGATCCCGACCCCGGCGAGGGTCCCGCCCTGAGCTACGCCTGGACGTTCAGCGACGGCACCACGGCAGCCGGGCCGTCGGCGACCCGCGTCGCCCCGCCCTCTGGTTCGCTGACCGGCACGGTGACGGTCACCGACCCGGCGGGGCGCACGGCATCGGCGACGGCCACCGCTGCGACGGCGCCCCCGACCGCGCGCCCGCCGGCACGCGACCGGACCCGGCCGTCGGTCGCGATTCTGCGTCCGCGGGCGGGGGCGCGGCTGCGCAGCCGCGCACTGCGCGCGCTCTCCGGCCGCGCCAGCGACGCTGGCGGCCTCGCGCGCGTCGACGTCGCCCTCGCCCGGACCGAGCGCTCCGGTCGGCGGCTGCGGTGCCGGTTCATCGGCCGCACCGGCGCACCGGAGCGGACGCGCCGCGCCTGCGCGCCGCGGACCTACCGGGCGGCGGCCGGCACGCGCTCCTGGCGCTACGCCCTGCGCCGGCGCCTGCCCGCCGGCAGCTACCGCGCCTGGGTCCGGGCCCGCGACCGCAGCGGCAACGTCACCGTTCGGACGGTGGCGTTCCGGATCGTGTGAGGCCCGCCTCCCCCTCCGCGGCCTCGCGCACCGGGAGCTGGATCTGCGCGGCGGCGCCGGGGACGCCGGCCTCGAGCTGGCGCTCGCGCTCGAGCTCGGCGTCGACCTCGGCCCCGACGAGGATCGCCAGGTTGGTCAGCCACAGCCACACCAGGAACGTGACGACGCCGCCGAGCGCGCCGTAGATCTTGTCGTAGGAGCCGAAGTTCGCGACGTAGACCGAGAACCCGGCCGAGGCGGCGATCCAGGCCGCCAGGGCGAGGACGCTGCCGGGGGTGATGACGTGCCAGCCGCGCAGCTTGACGTTCGGGGCCGCGTAGTAGAGCACCGAGATCATCGTCAGCACGACCGCGGCCAGCACCGGCCACTTCGCGATGTCCCAGGCGGTCACGGCGGCGTCGCCGATGCCGAGCGCCTCGCCCGCCGCCGCGGCCAGCGGGCCGGTGAGCACGAGCGCGATCGCCACGAGCGCGGCGAACACCACCATCCCAAGCGTGATCGCCAGCCGCAGCGGATGCAGCTTCCAGAACGACCGCCCCTCGGCCACCCCGTAGACGACGTTCGACGCCCGCATGAAGGCGCCGACGTAGGCCGACGCCGACCACAGCGCCGCCCCGAGCCCGACGACGACCATGATGCCCGCCGCCTCGCGGTTGGCCGTGAGGCTCTCGATCGGGCCGCGGAACGTCGCCCCGGCGTTCTTCGGTCCGGCGGTGGTGACCAGGGTGGTGAGGGCCTCCGTCGTGGAGGCGGGATCGCCGAGCAGGCCGATCACCGAGACGAGCGCCAGGATCGCCGGGAAGATCGACAGCATCGTGAAGTACGTCAGCGCCGCCGCGGAATCCATGAGGTTGTCGGCGAACAGGCGCCGGGCGGCCCGCCGGGCGGTCGCCCACCACGAGCGCAGGCCGAGGTCGCGCAGGCGCGGCAGGCGCGCCGCCGGCTCCGTGGGCTGGGTCATTCGTCAGGAATGGAATGGGCCCCCGGAAGACCGGGGGCCCATTCGGTAGCGGGCCGATAAGCCGGATTCTGTCGTTGAGCAGCCATCCATCTGTGCGACCGACCTGGACCTCGGCGGGCAGCCTGCAAACGGTCCTGCTTGGCCTTGCATCGGGTGGGGTTTGCCCTGACACGCCGCGTCACCGCGACGCCGGTGCGCTCTTACCGCACCATTTCACCCTTGCCTGCCTGGGCTCACGTGTGGCCCAGGCATAGGCGGTGTCGTTTCTGTGGCACTTTCCCGCGGGTTTCCCCGGGTCGGCGTTACCGACCACCCTGCCCTGTGATGTCCGGACTTTCCTCGAAGGCACTGACCTCCGCGGCTGCTTGGCCTGCCTCCTGAGCGTACTGGGGCGCCGCGGCGGTGTCGAGCGCGGCGTCCGGCGGCGGTCCGGCGAACGACCCACGCAGCGTCGCCGGGGTGCACGGAGGTGTCGTGGCGTGAAGCGGGCGGGCGCTGCGCCCCTGTCCTACTGCTGGACCGAGTACTTGACGTTGCCCTCGTCGTCGGTCTGCTCGACCTTCAGCGTGAGCGTCTGGCCGTTCGCGAGCTTCGCCGTGCAGGTGAAGTCCTTGCCCTTCTTGGCCTCCACGTCGCTGGGGCAGTCGACGCTCGAGAGCGTGACGTTGTCCTTCTTGGCGTCTTCCTTGATCTTGTCCTCGAGCTTGTCGGTGTCGAGGTTGCCGCAGCCGGCGAAGGCAAGGGCGGAGATGGCCACGGCTGAGGCGGGCACGAGCGCGCGAAGCATTGAGCTGGGATTCCTTTCGATCGGGCAGCAGTCACGCGCGGCGACCCGCGCTGGCAGCGAACCCTAGTGACCGCGGCGGACCGCGTCGAGCAGGGCCGCAGCCGGACCTCCCGTCACGACAGCCGGCTGCCGCACGCCCCGCAGGCCGCGTCGCCGGAAGCGGTGCGCCGCATCGGCGCCGTGCACACGGGACACCCGGCGGGACGCCCGGCGGCGAGGTCCTCCCATACGCCGGAGACCACGTCCTCCAGCGTCGACCTCCCGCCGTGCGCACCGACCAGGCGCAGCACCCCGCCCGCCGGCGCCGGCGAAGGCACGAGCGATGGTGCGGCCAGCGCGGTCATGCGACCTTCCTGAGCAGCCCGACAACGCGCCCCAGGACGCGGACGTCCTTGGACCGGATGGGCTCCATCTCGGCGTTCTCAGGCTGCAGGCGCACGTGGTCGCGCTCGCGGAAGAAGCGCTTGACGGTCGCCTCCTCGCCGACGAGGGCGACGACGATCTCGCCGTCCTCGGCGGCGCTCTGCGGCCGCACGACGACGAAGTCACCCTCGAGGATTCCGGCGTCGACCATCGAGTCGCCGCGAACGCGGAGGAGGTACTCGCCGTCCTCCCCGCCCGCGACCTGCGGCACCGGGATGTACTCCTCGATGTTCTCCTCGGCGAGCACCGGCTGGCCGGCGGCGACGTGACCGACGAGCGGAAGGCCGCCCGGACGCACGATGCTGCGGACGTTCTCGACGGCGTTCCCGACCGCCCTGTCGAGGAGCTCGATCGCCCGCGGCTTCGCCGGATCGCGCCGCAGGAGGCCGATCTTCTCGAGGTTCGACAGATGCGCGTGCACGGTCGACGACGAGGCGAGCCCGACGGCCTTGCCGATGTCGCGGACCGTGGGCGGATACCCGTGCTCCCCCGAGTAGCGCTTGATGAAGTCGAAGATCTCCTGCTGGCGCTTGGTGAGGTTGAGGTCGACCACGTCCGGGGCCCTCCTAGGCATCGATGCGCGGGGATGAAACGAACATGTGTTCGCACTGTAGCGCCCGCGGACGACGGATACAAGGCGGGACGCGCGCGGGCGGGGCAGGACCGCTCCGGAGCCCGGACCAGGACACCTCCGGGGCTATACTGCGCGACCCACGCGCCTGTGGCGGAATTGGTAGACGCGCAAGGTTGAGGGCCTTGTGGGCTTTACGGCCCGTGGAGGTTCGAGTCCTCTCGGGCGCATGGTCGCGGGGGCCGGCGGCGACGCCGGCCCCCGCGCGTCTTCGGCCGCTGTGCCGGCAGGCCGCAGCTCGCGGCTACGCCGCCTGCGCCAGCCGGTCGGTGCGATCGGCGACGTACTCGTCGGCGGCCTCGCGGAGGATCGCGAGCATCGCGTCGGTGGCGGGCGACCGGACCGAGCACGGAAGGGTCGCCGCGATGATCCGGCGCACCGGGGCCTTCCCGGACAGCGGTCGAACGGCGATGTCGTCGCGGACGTTGGTGAGCGCCAGCTCGGGGATCAGCGTCACCGCGATCCCGGCGG
>CAZEKK010000076.1:2808-4691 GCA_964512905.1 uncultured Solirubrobacteraceae bacterium | reverse complement strand
CGCCTCGAGCTCCTGCTCGGCGGCGGTGACGCGGGCGAAGATCGCGTCGGCGTGAGCGACGAGCGTCGCGCCCGCATCGGTGAGCCGGGCGCCGCGCCCGCCGCGGTCGACGAGGGTCATCCCCGTCTCCCGTTCGAGGGCCGCGATCTGCTGGGAGACCGCCGACTGGGTGTACGAGAGCGCGTCGGCCGCGGCGGAGAACG
Organism: uncultured Solirubrobacteraceae bacterium; assembly: GCA_964512905.1. GTDB lineage: Bacteria > Actinomycetota > Thermoleophilia > Solirubrobacterales > Solirubrobacteraceae > CANJIV01. The sequence goes on along the minus strand of CAZEKK010000076.1, from coordinate 4,488 downwards.
ACCCCGTCTCCGCCACCGCGCGCAGCACCCGCAGACGCTTGAGATCGAGCATTAGCGCATCTTATCTCTGCGTCAAGAAGTTCCACTGGCGCTCATGTCACGCGGGTGGCACCCTGGACGTCGTACTCCCAGATGCAGCCCACCCGGAGGAGTCCCATGACAACCCAGGACCGCACCATCCTCATCCGCCTCGCCCGTCCCGACGACGACGGCGCGCTGCGGCGCCTCGCCGCCCTCGACAGCACCCGTCCGCTCGCCGGCGCGGCGCTCATTGCGCTCGCCGACGGCGAACCGCGCGCCGCCCTCTCGCTCGCCGACGGGCGGGTCGTGGCCGACCCGTTCAGCCCGACGCAGGACCTCGTGGATCTCCTGCGGATCCGCGCCCGCCCCGCCACCCCCGACCGCGCCCGCCGCCTGGGCCGCCTGCGCCATGCTGTCGCCGCCGGCCGCTGACCTCCAGATCGCGGCCCGCCGCGAAGAACTGCAGGCCCCGGCCTGCCGCACCGCCGCCGCGCGGCTGCCGCGCCTGCCCCGCCGGCGCGGGCCGGGCCTGGCTCGGCGCCTGCGCGCCAGCCGTCGCCGCCCGTAGATGATTGACTCCGCGGCCCCGCGTGTGCGGGGGCGGCCGAGGGCCCCGCCCGCCGGCTCTGCCGCCGCCCCGACAGTTCCCCCCCTTCCGGGGCGGCGGCGGGGCGGACGGTCGCGGTCGCCTGCGGGACGACCGTTAGCCTCCGGCCGGACATGGCCGATCTGCTCGCCGACCTGATGGACGACGCCGCGAGCCGGTGCGCCTACGCCGACGCCCGCCTCGTCGAGCGCCGCAGCGAGCGGATCCTCGTCCGCAACGGCGCGGTCGAGCGGGTGGACGCCGCCGAATCCGCCGGCGTCGGCGTCCGGGTCCGGGTCGGCGGCGCCTGGGGCTTCGCCGCCGACGACGAGCCGACGCCGGCCGGCGCCCAGCGGGCGCTCGCCCGGGCGCTCGAGGTCGCGGCGGCGCTGCCCGCCGGCCCGGCGGCCCCGCTCGCCGACGCGCCGCCGGCGCGCGGGACGTGGACCAGCCCGGTCGACGAGGATCCGTTCGGCGTCGGCTTGGCCGACAAGCTTTCGCTCCTGGCCGGCGCGTCCGAGGCGATGCGGACCGACGCCCGCATCGTCCACGCCGACGCCCGGCTCTTCTGCCTGCGCACGCGGATCGCGTTCGCCTCCACCGAGGGAGCGGCGACCGACCAGGTGCTGACCTCCTGCGGCGGCGGGATCCAGGCCATCGCAGTCGAGGCCGGCGAGGTGCAGACGCGGTCCTATCCGTGCGGTCACGACGGCGGCGTCGGCGCTGCCGGCTTCGAACTCGTGCGCGGCCTGCGCCTTGCCGAGGCGGCGCCGCAGGTCGCCGACGAGGCGCTGGCGCTGCTGTCGGCGCCCGAGTGCCCAGCCGGCGAGCGGACCGTCGTGCTCGACGGCGACCAGGTCGCCCTGCAGGTCCACGAGTCGGTCGGCCACGCCCTCGAACTCGACCGTATCCTGCTCGGCGAGGCGTCCTACGCGGGGACGAGCTGGGTGACGCCCGCGGACCTCGGGAAGCTGCGCTACGGCTCGCCGCTGATGCACGTCACCGCGGACGCGACGCTGCCCGGAGGCCTGGGCTCGTGCGGCTGGGACGACGAGGGGGTCGCCGCCCAGCGG
>CAZEKK010000076.1:0-2708 GCA_964512905.1 uncultured Solirubrobacteraceae bacterium | reverse complement strand
GGGTCGCCGCCCAGCGGGCGCCGCTCGTGGCCGGGGGCGTGCTCGTCGGCGTCCTCTCCTCCCGCGAGTCGGCCGCGGCGATCGGGCTCCCGGCCTCGGGAGGCTGCGCGCGCGCCGACGGCCACGCCCGCCAGCCGATCGTGCGGATGACGAACGTCTCGCTGGAGCCAGGCGCGGCGGGCTCGCTCGCCGACCTGCTCGCTGACACCGGCACCGGCCTCTACCTCGAGACGAACCGGTCGTGGTCGATCGACGACCGCCGCCTGCAGTTCCGCTTCGGGACCGAGGTGGCGCGCGAGATCACCAATGGCGAACTCGGGCGGCTCTACCGCAACGCCGCCTACGCCGGGACGACGCCGCGCTTCTGGGCGGGGATGGACGCCGTGTGCTCCGAGGCGGAGTGGCGGCTGCACGGCGTCATGAACTGCGGCAAGGGCGAGCCCGGGCAGATAGCGCACGTCTCCCACGGGGCCGCGCCGGCGCGGTTCCGCGGCGTCGAGGTCGGGGCGACGTGAGCACCGACGCGCTGCTCTCCACCGCCGAACGGGCCCTCGCCCACGCCGGCCCCCAGGCGCAAGTCACCGTCACCGCCGAGCGGTCGCTGCTGACTCGCTTCGCCCGCTCGGCGCCGACCCAGGCGACCGCCGTCGAGGCGGCCGAGGCCGAGGTCGTGTGCGTCCGCGACGGGCACACGGCCGCGGCGACGACGACGCGCCTCGACGACGACGGCCTGCGCGCCGCCGCCCGCCAGGCCGACGTGGCCGCGCAGGCGCTGGCCGCCGCCGGGCCGGGCGACTACCCCGGGCTGCCGTCGCCCGGCCCGCCCGCCCCGCCGCACGGCGGGCACGATCCTGCCACCGCCGCACTGGACGCTGGCCGCGCCGCGGCCGCGCTGCGTGCCGCGTTCACCGCGACCGAGCGCCGCGGCTTCGAAGCGTTCGGCGCGTGGACCGCCGGCGAGGTCCGCACGGCCGTCGCCGCGACCACGGGCCTGCGCGCGACCGATGCGGTCACGGATGCCTACCTCAAGGTGATTGCGCGCGACGCCGCCGGCCGCTCGGGCTTCGCAGCCCGCACGGCGTCGGCGGCCGCGGACATCGACGACGCCGATGCGGCCGCCGAGGCCGTCGCGAAGGTCGCCGCCGCGGAGCCGGCCGTGCTCGAACCGGGGGACTACCCGGTCGTGCTCGGCCACGACGCGGTCGGCGCCCTGCTGCACTGCCTCGGCTACCTGGCCTTCGACGGCCTCGCGCACGCCGAGGGCCGCGGCGCCCTGTCGGGACGCCTGGGCGAGCGCGTCGCGGCGCCGGCCATCCGCCTGGCCGACGAGCCGGGGGCGGACGCCGGCCTCCCGCGGGCAATCGACGCCGAGGGCGTGGCCAAGCAGCCGGTCGCGCTGATCGAAGACGGGATCGCACGCGGAGTCGTGCACGACACCCAGTCGGCCGCCCGCGCGGGAACGGGCGCCGCCTCGACCGGGCACGCGGTGGTCGCCGGCGGGCGCGGGGAGGGGCCGCTGCCCACCAACCTCGTGCTCGGACCGGGCGACGCCGACGGCGTCGCCGCGCTCGCCGCCCCAATCGAGCGCGGGCTCTACGTGACGCGGCTGTGGTACGTCAACCCGGTCGTTCCGCGCGAGACGATCCTCACCGGGACGACCCGCGACGGGACGTTCCTGATCGAGGACGGCGTGATCACCCGCCCGGCCCGCGACGTCCGCTTCACCGACTCGGTCCTGCGTCTCCTCGCCGGCACCGAGGCGCTCACCGCCGCACGGCGGCTCGTCAGCGAAGCCGACTTCTACGGCCGGCGGTTCGCGTTCGGCTCGCTGACGCCGGCGCTGCGGGCCGGCGGCTTCCGGGTCACCGGCGTCACCGACGCCTGACGCGACCCAGCGGCGCCCGCGCGCCGCGCGGGTGTCCGCGCGCGGCGCGCCGGGCGCCTGGTCCGACGCCGCGCTACCCGGCGTAGAGCGCCTCGATGACCGCGGCGTGGTTCGCGGACACCGCCGGGCGCTTCACCTTGAGCGTCGGCGTCAGCTCGCCCTCGGGCTGGCTCAGCTCCCGCGGCAGCACCGCGAAGCGCTTCACCTGCTCGATCCGGGCGAAGTGCGTGTTGACCTCCCGGACCCAGGCGTCGATCTCGGCGTGCACGGCCGGATCGGCCGCCAGGCGGGCCGGATCGTCGCCAGGCAGTCCCAGCTTGGCCGCGAGCGCCGGCGCCTCGGTTGCGTCGAGCGTCAGCAGCGCGACGAGGTAGGGCCGGTTGTCGCCGATCACCACGGCGTGCGCCACCCAGGGGCTCTCCTTCAGGCGATTCTCGATGTTCGCCGGGGTGATGTTCTTGCCGCTGGACGTGATGATGATGTCCTTCTTGCGGCCGGTGATCTTCACGAAGCCGTCGGCATCGATCTCACCGAGGTCCCCGGAGTGCATCCAGCCGTCGCGCAGCGCCGCCCGGGTCGCCGCCTCGTCGCGGTAGTAGCCCCGGAAGATGTGCGGGCCCCGCATGAGGATCTCGCCGTCGGGGGCGATCGACACCTCGGCGCCGGCCAGCGGCTTGCCGACGGTCCCCCACCGGAAGTCGTCGGGCCGGTTCAGCGTGCACGCGGCCGACGTCTCGGTCATGCCGTACCCCTCGAGCACCGTGACGCCGCAGGCGTCGAAGAACTCGAGGATCCGCGGGGCGATCGGCGCCGCGCCGGTCAC
>CAZEKK010000075.1:8220-10294 GCA_964512905.1 uncultured Solirubrobacteraceae bacterium | reverse complement strand
GGGTAGGCGCCGCCGCCGGTGCCCGTGCCGCCGGTGGTGCCGTCGGTCTGGTCCTGGGTGCCGTCGGTCGAGCCGGAATCGTAGTCGTAGGATCCGCCGCCGCCGGTGCCCGAGTACTTCCCGAAGTAGGCGCTCAAGTCAGCGGACTCCTTCGGATACGGGAAGTCCTCGCAGCCGTCCCCGTCGGTGGCCTTGCGCATGTAGTCGCCCCAGATCTCCGCCGGGAACGTGCCGCCCGCGACCGAGATGCCGTGGACGCTGCGCATCTCGATCTGGGCCTTCGGATAGCCGACCCACACCGCGGTCGCGAGCTTGGGGGTGAACCCGACGAACCACGCGTCGTTGAAGCTGTCGGTCGTGCCGGTCTTGCCGGCGGCGGGGCAGCCGATGCCCGCGGCGGTGCCGGTGCCGCGCTGGATGTTCTGGCGCAGGATGTTCGTCGCCTCGTAGGTGACGCCGTCCTTGAACTTCTTCTCGCGCTGCGGCTTGCCGGTGTCCACCGTGCGGCCGTCGGGGAAGACGATCTTCTTGATCGCGATCGGCTTGTTGCGCCAGCCGCCGTTGGCGATCGTCGCGTAGGCGTTGGCCATCTCGAGCGGGGAGACGCCCTTGGTCAGGCCGCCCAGGCCCTCGGCTGGGTAGGCGTCGAGCTTGGTCGTGATCCCCATGTCCTTCGCGGTCTCGCGGACCGTCTCGGGGCCGACGTCGAGGTCGAGCTGCGCGTAGACGGTGTTGTCGGACTGCAGCGTCGCCGACACGAGGTTCATCGAGCCGCCGTAGGAGCGCGAGTAGGTGTTGACCTTCCACGGCCCGTAGGCGGTCTGGAGGTCGAGCGGTCTCGACGTGTAGTAGGTCGAGTCGGGGTCGACGCCCTTGCGCAGCGCCGCCATGAGGACCATGACCTTGAACGTCGAGCCGGGCTGCCGCCTCCCCTGCGCGGCGAGGTTGAACTGGGAGTCGTTGTACTTGGCCGACGAGGCCATTGCGCGGATGTAGCCCGTCCTCGGGTCGATCGAGACGATGGCCGACGCCGGGTCGCCGCTCTCGTAGAGGCGGCCGGCGATCGCTGCGCGGGCCTCGTCCTGGAGCTTGGGCTCGATCGTGGTGTAGATCTTCAGCCCGCCGCGGCGCACGGTGTTGATGCCGTACTTCTCGATCAGCTCGGACTTCACGTAGTCGAAGAAGTAGCCCTCCTTCTTCGCCGTGTAGTAGCTGTTCTCGCGGACGCCGAGGGGCGCGGCCTTGGCCTTCGCGGCCTGCGCGGGCGTGATCATCTTCTCCTTGGCCATCGCGTCGAGCACCTCGTTGCGGCGCTGCTTGGCGGCGCGCGGCGACAGGAACGGGTTGTAGAGCGACGGCGCCTGCGGGAGCCCCGCGAGCAGCGCGGACTCCGACAGCGTCAGGTCCTTCGCGTCCTTGTCAAAGAAGGTCCGCGCCCCGGCCTCGGCCCCGATCGCCGTGCGGCCGCCGACCGTCCCGTAGGGCACGTCGTTGAGGTACTCGTTGAGGATCCAGCGCTTGGAGTGGCGGTCCTCGAGCTCTTGGGCGAGCTTCGCCTCGCGGATCTTGCGGGCGAAGGTCCGCTCTTGGGAGATGTAGAGGTTGCGGACGAGCTGCATCGTGATCGTCGAGCCGCCCTGCACGGTCTTGCCCGACCGCAGGTTCTTGATCGCCGCGCGCACGACGCCCTGGTAGTCGACGCCCTTGTGCTTGTAGTAGCGGCTGTCCTCGATCGCGATGGTCGCGTTCTTGAGATCCTGCGGAATCTGCGATCCGGGGATGGGCGTGCGAACCTCGTCGGACTCGATGAAGCCGAGCCGCTCGCCGTTGGCGGCGTAGACGACCGAGACGGCGCCCTTGTCGATCGGCTTGAGCGAGTCGATGTTCGGGGCCGACGCGGCGACGCCGATGACGTAGCCGACGACGCCGAGAACGCCGAGTCCGACGATCGAGATCAGGATGCCAGCGGCGATCGCGAGGAAGCGGGATCCGCCTCCGCGGGATTGACGACGTCGGCGCTGCTGTCGCTGTCGGCGGCTCATCGATTCACGGCGCCGCGGCTGGGCGACGGACC
>CAZEKK010000075.1:5321-8120 GCA_964512905.1 uncultured Solirubrobacteraceae bacterium | reverse complement strand
TGGAGCTCGAGCCGCCGGCGCCGCGACTGCGGGCGGAGTTTCGGGGGCGGTTTGGCATCGACCTCGAGCCGGCCGTCGCCGACCGGGCGATGGGCGCCGAGATCGCGCACTACCGAGCGCACATGCTGTGCGGCCGCGACACGGCGGGCGTGGCGGCGCTGCGCCGGGAGTGCGCCGCCGTGCTGCTTGACGCCGCCGGCCCCGCGGCAGCCGCCGTGGAGCCGGCGGAGGCGGAGGGCGCGCTGCTCGCCGCGCTGCGGTTTCACCCGTTCCCCGAGGTGCGCGCCGCGCTGGCGGCGATGCGGGCCGCGGGCCTGCGGCTGGTCGTGGCCTCGAACTGGGATGCCTCGCTGGGCGAGACGCTGGCGGCAGCCGGCCTGCGCGATGCCGTCGACGCGGTGGTCACCTCGGCGCAGGTGGGCGCCGCGAAGCCGGCCGCCGCGCTCTTCGCGGCGGCGCTGCGCGCGGCGCAGGTGCCGCCCGGCGTCGCGGTTCACGCCGGCGACAGCCCCGTGGAGGACGTGCACGGTGCGACGGCAGCGGGCATCCGGCCCGTGCTGGTCGACCGAAGCGGCCGCGCGGCGGCGCCGGCGGGCGTCGCCGTCGTGGCGGCTCTCGACGGCCTGGCGTCGTTGGTCGGCGCCGACGCCCCGTAGAGTCAAGGGGCCCGAGCCCAGCTTGATGTCGAGCTATCCGCCCCCCGTCGCCTATCCGCATCCCGGCCCGCCGCCGGAGCGTCCCGAGCTGCCGGAGGGCGCCGAGCCGGCCGCTCCGCCCGGACCGCGGTGGCCGGCGTGGTCGGCGCCGGTGGCGCTCGTCGCGGGCTTCGGGGCGGCGATCGTCGGCTACATCGTCGTGGCGATCGTCGGCGCGGCCGCCGGGGCCGACGCCGCCGACCCGCCGCCGGCGGTCCAGATCACCGCGACCGTTCTGCAGGATGGCGCGCTGATCGGCAGCGCCCTGCTGTTCGCCCGCCTGCTCGGCGGGCGGCCGCGGGCGTGGCAGTTCGGCCTGCGCCCGACCCGGTTCTGGCCGGCGACGGGCTGGATGGCGCTGACGTACGTCGCGTTCATCGCGTTCAGCGCGGCGTGGGTGTCGGCCCTGGGCATCACCCAGCGCGACGACCTGCCCGAGCAGCTTGGCGTCGACGAGAGCACCGCGGCCCTCATCGCCGTGATGATCCTCGTCACGGTGATCGCCCCCATCGCCGAGGAGTTCTTCTTCCGCGGCTTCTTCTTCACCGCGCTGCGCTCGTGGAAGGGGCCGTGGCTCGCGGCGATCCTGACCGGGATCGTCTTCGGCGGCATCCATGCGGGCTCGGCGCCGGTCGGCTTCCTCGTGCCGCTCGCCGCCTTCGGGTTCGGTCTCTGCCTCCTGTACTGGAAGACCGGGTCGCTGTACCCGTGCATCGCGCTGCACTGCGTGAACAACTCCATCGCCTTCGGCGCGACGCAGGGCTGGGGCTGGCAGATCGCGGTGCTCGTCGTCGTCGCCAATGTGGCGGCGCTCGGCCTGGTGCTGCCGTTTGCGCGGCGCAGCCCGGCGGTGGGCGCAGTCGTGCGGCCGCGATGATCGCCGAGCGCCGGCACGCCAGGGAGCGCACGTCGGCCGCTCCGTGGCATACAGTCTGCGGCGGGATGCGTCGCGCACACCTCGCCACGGCTGGCCTGGCCGCGTTCGCCCTCGCCCTTCCGGCGAGCGCATCGGCGCAGGGCGGCGTGGCCGCGGATGCTGCGTCGGGAGCGGGCGCACCTGCGGCGGCAGGCAACGGCGCTCGGGCAGCGGCCTCGCGCCCGGCCCGAACCCGCTTCGCGCTCGGCGTGCCCGGGACGTTTGCCCTCGGTGCTGACCGCATCGGGTTCGTAGGCCGCACGATCCGCGTCCGCGGCGTCCTCTCGCGCTACGTGCGGGGGCAGGTCGTCACGATCCGGTTCACGCGCACCGGCGCAACGCGGAAGGTGGTCCGTCGCACCGTGCAGCGCGTGCCTGGCTCCCGCAAGGGGTTCTTCCTGGCCGAGTACCGGCCGGGCGCCGACGGCCGGGTGCGCATCAAGGCCGTCCACGCCCGCACGTCACGGCAGGTGCGCTTCGTCGGCCAGCGCGTCGTCGACGTGATCCGGCCCGAGGCGGACTTCGGCGCCGGCGGCCTGCGCGTGCGCTTCCTGCAGCGGCGTCTGCACGATCTGCGCTTCAAGGTCAACCTCACCGGCGTGTTCGATCGGGCCACCGGCCGGGCCGTGCTCGCCTTCCGCAAGGTCAACGGGTTCGGGCGCATCCGCAGCGCCGGCCCGCGGATCTTCGGCATGCTCGGCGCCCGGAAGGGGCGGTTCGTGCCCAAGTACCCGTCGCACGGCCGCCACGCCGAGGGCGACCTGCGCCGCCAGGTGCTCGCGCTGATCAACGCCGACGGCTCGGTGTTCCGCGTCTACCACATGAGCTCGGGCAAGCCGTCGACGCCGACGGTACGCGGAAGCTTCCGCGTCCAGTGGCACCGGCCGGGCACGAACTCGCACGGCATGGTCAACTCGAGCTTCTTCTACGGCGGGTATGCGGTCCACGGCTATCCGGACGTGCCGACGTACCCGGCCAGCCACGGCTGCCTGCGGATCCCGATCCCGAACTCCCGGGCGGTCATGCGCTGGCTGACCCTGGGAACGCCGATCGACGTCTACCGCAGTCGGTGAGCGACCCCGGCCTGCCGCCGGCCGCCCGGGCCGCGCTCGTGGCCGAACTGCGTACGCACGCGCTGATCGTCGGCGAGGTGGTGCTCACGAGCGGGCAGACCGCGCAGTACTACGT
>CAZEKK010000075.1:1586-5221 GCA_964512905.1 uncultured Solirubrobacteraceae bacterium | reverse complement strand
GTCGTCGAGGACGTCGTCACCACGGGCGGGTCGACGCTGAAGGCGATCGACGCGGTCCGCGAGGCCGGCCACGAGATCTGCGGCGTGGTGGCGGTGCTCGACCGCCTCGCCGGCGGCGGGGAGGCGATCGCGGAGGCGGGCGGCGCGCCGTACGTCCCGTTGGCAACGATCGACGACGTCTATCCCGAGCGGCCGGATCGGGGGTAGCCATGGGCCTGTTCGGCCGCAACGAGGAGACCGAAGCCGAGAACGCGGCGCTGCGCGAGCGGGTGGCGCAGTGGTCGGCGCTGCCGCTCGGCGACCTCGCCGAGCAGGTGATGCTCGCGGCCTTCGGGCCCGGGGGGCCGGGATCGGAGGGCCCGACGTCGGTGTATGAGATCGGGCGGGCGATCGATCCGTCCGACAGCGTCTTCGCCGGCGACGACGAGGCGCGCCAGGATCTGGCGATCCTGATCGCCGAGGGCATGCAGGTCCTCGAGCACGCCTGCCTGATCCGCTGGACCTTCAGCGGCGGCGATCACGCGAGCATGGTGTGGCGGGCGACGCGCCTCGGGAAGGCGGCCGTCGCCGAGGGCAGCGTGGGCCGCTGGCTCGGCTCCCAGGCGTGAACCGCCGCGAGCCTTCCCGGCTCCCCGGGGATACCCTGTCCGCCCCGCCCTCGTAGCTCAATGGACAGAGCACACGCCTCCTAAGCGTGGGATGCAGGTTCGATTCCTGCCGGGGGCGCTGCTGGCGCGCGTGGACGTCCGGCCGACGGCCACAGCGGCACGGCGACCCGCCGGGCACGGCGGGCCGCGGCAAGGAAACCGGCCCGCCGCGGCGTACTCCACAGGCAGCGCCCATCGGAGTAGGGTTGGCGCGCTTCTGTCGATGTCCTAGAGGGGGTACCACCTGATGTTCCGACGCACTCGCGCCCGTGCGCTGTGCGCCGCTCTCGCCTTCGGAGCCGCCGCGCTGGTCGCAGGCGCCTGCGGTTCCGACAGCGATTCGGGCGGCGGCGGCGAGAAGGCCGGCGGAGAGGTCACGATCTCGCAGACGTCCCAGCCGGACTACCTGGATCCGGCGCTGTCGTACACGGTCAACGGCTGGGAGCCGATGTGGCTGGTCTACACCGGCCTGCTGACCTACAAGCACGCCGAGGGCCAGGAGGGCGCGACGCTGATCCCGGGCCTCGCGACCGAGGTGCCTTCGAAGGACAACGGCGGCATCAGCGCCGACGGCAAGACCTACACCTTCAAGCTGCGCAAGGGCCTGAAGTACTCCGACGGCTCGCCGGTGAAGGCCGCGGACTTCGAGCACACCATCAAGCGCGTGCTCAACCTCGAGTCCGGCGGCGCCAGCTTCTACGAGGTCATCGTTGGCGCGGCCGAGTACGAGAAGGCCGGCAAGGCCGACGGCGACATCACCGGCATCACCGCCGATGACGCCACCGGCAAGATCACGGTGAAGCTGACCGAGGAGAACGGCCAGTTCAACAACATCGTCGCGATGCTGTTCGCCGGGTTCGTCCCGAGTTCGACGCCCTTCAAGAACATGACGAAGACCCCGCCCCCCGGCGTCGGCACCTACAAGATCACCGAGTCGGTGCCCAACCGGCAGTTCGTCATGGAGCTGAACGAGAACTTCCCGGAGATCCCGGAGGTTCCCAAGGCGAAGATCACGAAGATCACGACGAAGATCATCAAGTCGCCCCAGCAGCAGGCCCAGGACGTCCTGAGCAACAAGCTGGACTTCATGCAGGATCCGCCGCCGAGCGACCTGCTGCCCCAGATCAAGTCCCAGGCGAAGGACCGCTTCAAGGACTTCACGACCGTCTCGACCTACTACTTCTTCATGAACGTGCGGACGCCGCCGTTCGACAAGAAGGAGGTCCGCGAGGCAGTCAACTTCGCGATCGACAAGCGCGCGCTGGCCCGCATCTTCGCGGGGCTGTTCGCGCCCGGCTGCACCTTCCTGCCGCCCGGCATGCCGGGCTACAAGGAGACCGAGTGCAAGTACGGCGACCCGAACGCCGCGCCGAACATCGCGAAGGCCAAGCAGCTCATCCAGCAGGCCGGCGCGACCGGGGCCGAAGTCACGGTCTGGGGCAACAACGACGATCCCACGCCGAAGGTCACCCAGTACTACGCCGACGTGCTCAACCAGATCGGCCTGAAGGCGACGCCCAAGCTGCTCGACGGCGGCGTCTACTTCCAGACGATCGGCAACGAGAAGACCAAGGCGCAGACCGGATTCGCGAACTGGTTCCAGGACTTCCCCAACCCGGGGAACTTCATGTTCTTGGTGGACGGCGCGACGATCCAGCCGACCAACAACCAGAACTTCGGCAACGTCGACGATCCGCAGATCAACGCGGGCATCGCGAAGCTGAACAAGGAGTCCGACCCCAACAGCGTCGCCGACCAGTGGGCGGCGCTCGACCAGCGGCTCATCGACGAGGCGCTCGTCGCTCCGTACGGGTACCGCAAGCTGACGACGTTCATGTCCGACCGCATGAACTTCCAGGACTGCGCGCTCGTGCACCCGCTGTACATCAACGACTACTCGAGCTGGTGCCTCAAGTAGCCACGCTGAGCTGATCCCGGGCGGGGCCGGCCGACGGCCGGCCCCGCCCGGGATTGCTCGCTCGCGACCATGGGCATCGATCCCGGCACCGAAGTCGTCTCGGAGGTTCCGGCCGCCTTCCAGGCCGAGGTCGAGGGCAAGGCGAAGGTCGAGCCCGGCCTCGGCCCGTGGCGCCTGGCGCTGCGGCGGCTGAAGCGCAACAAGACGGCGCTCGCGTTCGGGGCGCTCTTCGTCGTCCTGGTGCTCATGTGCCTCGCGGCCCCGATCTGGTCGAACGAGGTCGCGGAGATCAGCCCGTCGCGCAACAACGTCACCGGCCAGGTGACCATCGACGGGAAGAAGACGGACATCGTCTCGCGGGACGGCATCCCGATCGGGCCCACGTGGCAGAGCCGCTACTTCCTCGGCGCCGACGAGAACGGCCGTGACGTGATGGTGCGGCTGCTCTACGGCGGGCGCAACTCGCTGCTGATCGGCTTCGCCGCGGCGCTCATTACGGTGACCCTGTCGGTCGCCCTGGGCGTCCTGGCCGGCTACTACCGCGGGTGGGTCGACGGCTCGATCTCGCGCCTCATGGACGTCCTGTGGTCGTTCCCGGTGATCATCCTGGGCGTCGCGCTCGGCGTCGCGCTGGCGCTCGGCGGCTTCAAGCTGGGGCCGATCACGCTCGAGGGCTCCTCGCTGCTGATCCCGATCGGGATCATCGGGCTCGTCTACATCCCGTACATGGCCCGGCCGATCCGCGGCCAGGTGCTCGCGCTGCGCGAGAAGGAGTTCGTCGAGGCCGCCCGATCCCAGGGCGCGGGCTCCTTCCGGATCATGCTCGCCGAGATCCTGCCGAACCTCTCCTCGACGGTGATCGTCTTCCTGCCGCTCATCATCGCCAACGCGATCCTGCTCGAGTCGGCGCTGTCGTTCCTCGGGGCCGGGGTGCAGCCGCCCGAGACGTCCTGGGGCACGATGATCGACGACGGCCAGGCGCTCATCGCCACCGCGCCGCACCTCACGATCGTGCCGGGGGTCATGCTCGTCCTCACGGTGCTGGCGCTGAACATCTTCGGCGACGGCGT
>CAZEKK010000075.1:0-1486 GCA_964512905.1 uncultured Solirubrobacteraceae bacterium | reverse complement strand
ATGGCCCGGTTCATCGTCCGGCGGACGTTCTCGATGGTCTTTGTGCTGTTCGCCGTCTCGGTGCTGACGTTCCTGATCTTCAACGTCATCCCCAACGGCGATCCCGCGGTCCGGATGGCCGGCAAGACCCCGACGGAGACCCAGATCGAGGCGATCCGCGAGGAGTGGGGCTTCAACGACTCGCTGCCGGTCCAGTACGTGACGATGATGAAGAAGGTCTTCACCGGCGACCTGGAGTCCTACTTCACGCAGCTCAACGTCAACGAGGAGATCGTCAAGGGCATCCCGCGGACGTTCTCGCTCGCGATCGGCGCCGCGCTCATCTGGCTGTTCTTCGGAGTGCTCCTGGGCCTCATCAGCGCGATGCGGGCCGGCAAGGCCACCGACACGACGATCAACGTGCTCGCGCTCATCGGGATCTCGATGCCGGTCTTCTGGCTCGGCGCCCTCTGCAACTACTACCTCGGCTTCAAGTGGGGGATCGTGCCCAACGGGGGCTACGTCGAGCTGACCGAGGATCCCTGGGAGTGGTTCACCCACCTCATCGTTCCGTGGTGCGTGCTCGCCATCCTCTTCATCGGGGTCTACTCGCGGATCCTGCGCTCCAACGTCCTGGACACGATCAACGACGACTACGTCCGCACGGCCCGCTCGAAGGGACTTGCCGAGCGCCAAGTGATGACCCGACACGTCCTGCGCAACTCGCTGATCCCCATCATCACCCTGTGGGGGCTGGACTTCGGCGCGGTCATCGGCGGCGGCGCGATCCTCACCGAGACCGTGTTCAACCTCCAGGGCGTCGGCCAGTACGCCGCGGACTCGGTCGGCCAGCTCGACGTGCCGCCGGTCCTCGCCGTGACGCTGTTCGGCGCGTTCTTCATCGTGCTGCTCAACGCGATCGTGGACATCGTCTACGCCTACCTCGATCCACGGATCCGGCTGTGAGCGAGCCGATCCTGCGCGTCGAGGATCTCGCGGTCTCCTTCCGGACCGAGGAGGGGGTCGTGCGCGCCGTGAACGGCGTCTCCTTCGACCTCGCGCCCGGCGAGGTCCTGGCGATCGTGGGCGAGTCGGGTTCGGGCAAGTCGGTCACGACGATGAGCCTCATGGGCCTCACGCGCTCGCCGAACGCCAGCTTCGGCGGGCAGGCGCACCTCGGGGAGACGGAGCTGATCGGGGCCTCGGAGGCGACGCTGCGCGACGTCCGCGGCGCCCAGATCGCGATGATCTTCCAGGATCCGATGACGGCGATGAACCCCGTCCAGCGGGTGGGCAAGCAGATCGCCGAGCAGATCCAGGCGCACGAGAAGATCTCCGACGCCGACGCGCGCACGCGCGTGATCGAACTGCTCGAGACCGTCGGCATCCCGCAGGCCGACCAGCGCGTCGACAACTACCCGCACGAGTTCTCGGGCGGGATGCGCCAGCGGGCGATGATCGCCATGGCGCTCTCCTGCGACCCGAAGATCCTGATCGCCGACGAGCC
>CAZEKK010000074.1:6233-10321 GCA_964512905.1 uncultured Solirubrobacteraceae bacterium | reverse complement strand
GGCCAGGTGCCGAAGCCCTCGACGTAGGGCAGGTGGGTGTGCAGGACGATCGCCAGCTCGCCCCGTCCGCGGGCCGGCGTCATGGCCGGCACACGGCCAGGAAGTCCAGCGCGCCCTCCAGCGACGCAGGCGTGCCGCGCCGCAGGACGAAGTCCGAGGCCGTGATCGCCGGCGTGAACCAGCCGTAGAACTTCTCGGTGATCCCCAGGCGGGCGTGCGCGGCGTCCCAGCCGACGCGCAGCGCCGCCTCGTGGAGGCGCAGCTTGCGGGCGTGGAAGAGGCCGAGAAGCTCCACGGACGCGAAGCTGCCGGCGCACAGGTCAGCGAACTCCTCGGCGCGGTACTCGCGCTCGTGCCAGGGGTTCCCGGACTTCTCGGCCCCCGGCGGCGCCAGCGTCAGGAGGTTGGGCGTCGAGACGTACAGGGCGCCGTCGCCGCCCGTGGCGGTCGCGCGCAGGTTGGCGGCGAAGCGGTGCAAGAGGGCCCCGGGGTCCTGCACGTGCTCGATCGTCTGCAGGAAGACGATGGCGTCGGCGGGCGAATCGTGCGTCTCGACGAGGTCGCGGACGAACCGCAGGTTCGCGCGCCGGTAGCGCAGGCGGGCATGCTCATGCGCCTCGGGGTTCGCGTCGACGCCGACCACCGAGGCCGCTGCGGCGGCCAGGACGTTGGAGCCGTAGCCCTCGCCGCAGGCCATGTCGACGACGCGCAGGCCGGCGACCCGCGGCGCGATCCAGTCGTACACCGCCAGGTGGCGGCGAAACCAGTAGTTCTCCTCGGGCACATCGGGCAGCGTGCGCTCGCCCGTCAGCGCCAGCGGCGGCACGCCGGGCGGCTGGTCGCGCTGGAGGTAGACGTGCGAGGCCACGGCGGGCAGGGTAGCCGCCTGCCGCACCCGGCCGCCGCGGCGCTGGCGGGCGCCGGCGGGGCGTCCGCGGGTATCGTCCGCCGCCGCAGATGACTCCCGCCGCCCCGCACACCGACGCCGAGATCCGCGCGGTCAACGAGCGCTACCACGACGTGGCAGCCGCGTCGTACGACGCGAAGTGGGGCATCTCCTTCGACGCGACCGGCGAACGGCAGGTCACGATGAAGCTGCGCAAGGCGCTCGGACGCGAGCCGGGCCGCTACGAGCACGCGCTGGAGATCGGCTCCGGCACTGGGTACTTCTCGCTCAACCTCGTGCTGGCGGGCGTAATCGGGCGGGCGACGTGCACCGACATCTCCCCCGGGATGCTGCGCGCCCTCGCCGGCAACGCGGCGCGGCTCGGTCTCGAGGTCGAGACGGTCGCTGCCGACGCCGCCGCCCTGCCGTTCGCGGACGGGACGTTCGACCTGGTCTTCGGGCACGCCGTCCTGCATCACCTCCCGGACCTCCCGGCCGCGTTCCGGGAGTTCCATCGTGTGCTCGCCCCCGGCGGCACGGCCGCCTTCGCCGGCGAGCCGTCCCGGCACGGCGACCGGCTGGCCGCGGCACCGAAGCTGCTCGGTCGCCTCGCCGCGCCGGCCTGGCGGCTGGCGGTCGGCGCGCGGGCGGCCCGCGCCCCGGTTCAGTGCGACGCCGACCACGATCTCGAGCAGTACGTCGACATCCACGCCTTTCGCCCGTCCGACCTCGCCGAAGTCGCCCGGGAGGCCGGCTTCGCCGACGTCCGCGTCCGCGGCGAGGAGCTCGTCGCCAACCTCTTCGGGTGGGCCAACCGGGCGCTCGAGGCAACCGCCGAGCCCGACGACGTGCCGACGCTGTGGCGCCGCTACGCCTACCACGGCTACCTCGCGCTCCAGCGGCTGGACACGGGCGTGCTCGAGCCGCGCCTGCCGCCCGAGCTCTTCTACAACCTCATGGTGTCCGCGCGCCGGCCCGGCTGATCGCCCGCGGCCCGCGGTCAGGTCCGGGACCGCCCGGATCCGCGCACCCGCAGGTACTCGGCGCGGGCAGCGAACGTGGCCCGCATCTCGTCGGTGAGTTCGGTGCGGAACTCCTCACGGTAGGTCGCATCCGTCACCACCGCGATCGCGTAGTAGAGACCGCTGACCACCGCGATCGCGCCCGCCACCCGCAGCAGCGCCTCGGTCACGACGATCTCGTCGCCGAACAGGTCGACCGTGAAGAGCACGGTGCCGTCGCCGCCGATCCAGGCGTCGATCACCTCCGGGCTGATCGCCAGGGCGCCGAACGCGACGAAGAAGAGGCCCAGAGCGAGCGCGACGACGAGGACCTGCAGCGACTGGCTGACGAACATGACCAGGCCGACGTTGATGCGCTGGCGCCCGTTGAGCCCGGGGGCGCCGCCGCCCGCCTCCTGCTCGAGCGTCGCCACCTCGCGCGGGATGCGGGCCGCGAGGAAGACCGAGCCGAGCCCGAGGAAGAGCAGCCCGAGCGGAACCAGGTAGCTGCGGCGCACGCTCGAGAAGACCTGCCACATCTCGGTGTTCACGAACAGGACGAGGGCGAAGATGAGCAGGAGCGGCAGCGCCCGGACGAGGAGCAGCAGTGACGCGGCAAGCTGCCCGAGCAGCCGTCCGGCGGCCCAGCGGACGATCCACACCAGGCCGTAGCCGATGACCAGGTAGAGCGCCCCGACGATCGCGAGGTTGACGGCGAGCGTCACGGCGGCGCTGGTGAACTGCTGCCCGAACACCGCGGGGATGGCGGCCGGGAGCAGCACGAACGCCCCGAGTTCCACCGGCCCGACGTCGACCGGGAGCGCGAAGAACGGCCGCCGGCGCACACGGTTCAGGACGCCCCATCCGCCCACGAGGATCGCCAGGCCGCCCGCCACCGCGGCGAGGTTCGCCGCCAGGCTCCAGTCCAGGTTGACCGCGCCGGCAACCTCGAGCACGAAGACGAGCAGCAGCAGCGGGACGGCGCGCGTGAACACGTCCTCCTGCGCCGACCAGCCCTCGATGAACAGCGGCAGCCCGGCCCGCCGGAACTGGCGCTCGTAGCCCGCCAGGTCGCCGTGCATGGCGCCATTCCAGCGGGCGGCCCGGACACGAACCTTCCGCCGGGTGCGAGGATGCGCCCGATGAAGCTCATCATCCAGATCCCGTGCCTCGACGAGGCGCAGACCCTGCCGATCACGCTCGCCGACCTCCCGCGCGAGGTCGAGGGCTTCGACGCCGTCGAGTGGCTGATCGTCGACGACGGGTCGCGCGACGGCACCGCGGCGGTGGCCCGGGCGCACGGCGCCGACCACATCGTGCGCCTGACGGGGCACCGCGGCCTGGCGGTGGCCTTCCAGGCGGGCATCGACGCCGCGCTGCGCCTCGGCGCCGACGTGATCGTGAACACCGACGGCGACCACCAGTACCGGGGCGCCGACATCCCCCGCCTCGTCGCGCCGATTCTCGCGGGCGAGGCCGACATGGTCGTCGGCGACCGCGGCGTCGCCGTGAACGAGCACATGGATCCGACCACGCGCCGCCTGCAGCGTCTCGGCACCTGGGTCGTGCGGCGGGCGTCGCGAACCGACGTGGCCGACGCGACCTCAGGCTTTCGGGCCTACAGCCGCGAGGCCGCGATCCGCCTGCAGGTGGTGTCGTCGTTCACCTACACGCTCGAGACGATCATCCAGGCCGGCCGCAGCGCCATGTCGGTCGCCTCGGTGCCGGTCGGGACCAACCCGGACCTGCGCCCGTCGCGGCTGTTCCCGTCGGTGCCGGCCTACGTGCGTCGCAACGCCCTGTCGATCTTCCGCGTGTACGCCACCTACGCGCCGCTGCGCGTCTTCTGGACCGCCGCGCTGGCCGCCGGCCTGGCGGCCGCCGTCATCTGGGGCCGCTTCGGGTACTTCCTGCTGTTCAGCGACGAGGGCGGGCGCGGGCACGTCCAGTCCTTGATCCTGGGCGCCGTGCTCTTCAACGTCGCCACGGTGCTGGCGGCGCTCGGCGTGATCGGCGACCTCGTGGCCGGTCAGCGCACGATCGCCCAGCGCACGCTGGAGGGCGTCCGCCGGACCGAGCTCGCCCTGGACGCGGGGTCGGACGCGGAGCCCGCCGGCAACGACGGCGGCGGGCGCGAAGCCGTCGAGGCGTGACGGGCCCCGCCGCGGATCCCGCGGCGCCGGCCGGCGGCGCGGCCGGCG
>CAZEKK010000074.1:0-6133 GCA_964512905.1 uncultured Solirubrobacteraceae bacterium | reverse complement strand
CGCTACGCCCGGTCCGCCCGGACCGTGTCGGTCGGGATCGCCGCCACGGGCCTCGTGACCACCGGCTACTTCGCGCTGGCCAGCCACGCGCTCTCCGGCGCCGACTACTCGCTCGTCGCGCTGCTGTGGTCGGTCCTCTTCGTCGTGATCTCGGTCGTCTACCGGCCGATCGAGCAGCTGCTCTCGCGGACCATCGCCCACCGCAGCGCCCGCGGCCTCGGCGACCACCCGCTGCGCGCGATCGCGGCGATCGAAGCCGGGTTCGCCGCGCTGGCGGTCGGCGCGGCCGTCGTGCTGCGCCCGTGGCTGCAGGACGCGCTGTTCGACGGGTCGGCAGCGCTGTCGTGGACGCTCGTCGCCGCGATCGCCTGCTACGCGGCCAGCTACTTCGCCCGGGGCTGGCTCAGCGGACACCAGCGCTTCGTCCTCTACGGAACGCTCGTCCTCCTCGAGTCGCTCACCCGGGCCGCCTTCGCGGCCGCGGTGGCCGTCGGCGTGGCCAGCGGCGTCGACACGGTGGCGCTCGGCATGGCGGCGGCGCCGCTTCTGTCGCTGCTCGTCGTCCCCCTTGCCGCCGTCCGCGGCGGCCGCCTGGCAGCGCCGGAGCTCGCCGACGTGTCGGCCGAGCCGGGCGCCGGCGAATTCACGCTGGCGCGTGGCCTGCGCTTTGCGCTGGCGGTCCTCGGCGTCATGGCCGCCGAACAGGCGCTGCTGAACGCCCCAGTCCTGACTGCCGACGCGACGACCGACGACGCTGCCGTGGCGGGCGTCGTCTTCAACGTCTTCCTGATCGTCCGGGCGCCGCTCGTCCTCTTCCAGAGCGTGCAGACCTCCCTCCTCCCCCACCTGGCCGGCCTCGACCCCGCCGACCGCGCCTTCGGCCACGCGGTCCGCGCCACGCTGCGCGGGATCGCGGCCTTCGCGGCCGCGGTCGCGGCCGGACTGGCCCTGGCCGGCCCCGCCGCCATGGCGGCGGTGTTCGGCGACGAGGGCGACTACGCCCGCGGCGGGCTGGCGATCATGGGCGTCGCCATGGGCTTCCACCTCGCCGCCGCGGCGCTCACCCAGGCCCAGCTTGCCCGCGGACGCACGCTGGGCGCTGCCGTCGCGTGGCTCGCCGCCGCGGCCGCGTTCGTGGGCTGGATGGCGCTCGGCCTCGTCGACGACCCGCTGCTGCGGGCCGAGACGGGGTATGCCGCGGCGGCGGCCGCCCTGGCGATCGCGGTCGCGGCGATCGAGCGGAGATCGCGCACCGCCGCGACCGCCGCCAGCTGATCCGCGGCGCGACCGGCGAATCGCGCACCGCCGCGACCGCCGCCAGCTGATCCGCGGCGCGACCGGCGATCGCGGACCGCCGCGACCGCCGCCCTATCGCTGGTCGTCTCTTCCGGCGGCGCGGTAGCGCTCGATCGCCCGCGCGCGCTCGTGGCGGTGGTCGACGATCGGCTCCGGGTAGTCGCGTCCGATGACGCAGCCGGCGGCTGACTGCTCGTCCGGCGTCATCCGCCACGGCTCGGCGAGCCGACCGTCCGGAACGCCGGCCAGCTCCGGCACCCAGCGGCGCACGTAGGCGCCGTCGGGATCGAAGCGCTGCTGCTGCAGGATGGGGTTGAAGATCCGCCGGAAGTACGGCGCCGGATCGACGCCCACCGAAGCGATCCACTGCCAGTTCCCGTTGTTGGAGGCCGCGTCGCCGTCGAGCAGGAAGCGCATGAAGTGGGCCTCCCCGCGGCGCCAGTCGATGTGGAGGTCCTTGGTCAGGAACGAGCCGACGATCATGCGGGCCCGGTTGTGCATCCAGCCGGTCGCGCGCAGCTGCCGCATGGCGGCGTCCACGACCGGATAGCCGGTCCGACCGTGCTCCCAGGCCGCGAAGCCGTCGTCGTCCTGCGCCCATTCGAGCGCCCGGTAGCGGGGCTGGAACTCCTCGCGGGCGTTGTCGGGATGGTGCAGCAGCACGTGGGCGTAGAAGTCTCGCCAGGCCAGCTGGCGGCGGAAAGCCGCCGCCCCCGGGCCGGGGCGCTCGGCGACCGCCGCCTCGAGCTCCCGAGCCGAGAGGCAGCCGAACCGCAGGTAGGGCGACAGGCCCGACGTCGGCTCCGCGAGGCGGTCCCGGCCCGAGGCGTAGCCGTCGATCCCGCCCGCGAGCCATCGGGCCATCGCCGCCCGAGCAGCCGCCTCCCCGGGCGGCGGGGGATCGGAGAGCTCCGATTCGGCGCCCAGCGCCGCGGCGTCGGGCCGCGGGCCGGGCTCGATCCCGGCGGGCAGGGCGATCCGGTCCGGGGCGGCCACGACCGGGCGGCGCTCGAGCGCCTCCCAGGCCCGCCAGAACGGCGTGAACACGGTGAACGGCCGCCCGGCCTGCGTCCGCGGCACCCCGACGTCGGCGGCGAAGCCGCCGGGGGTGGGGACGGCCTGCACGCCGGCGCCGGCCAGCGCGTCGCGGACCGCGCGATCGCGCGCCATGGCGTACGGGGAGACGTCGGAGGCCCACCAGACGGCCTCGGCGCCCGCCTCGCGGGCCAGGGCCGGCAGGACCTCCGCCGGC
Organism: uncultured Solirubrobacteraceae bacterium; assembly: GCA_964512905.1. Lineage (GTDB taxonomy): Bacteria > Actinomycetota > Thermoleophilia > Solirubrobacterales > Solirubrobacteraceae > CANJIV01. Next base: position 3,585 of record CAZEKK010000074.1, on the reverse strand, counting down.
GCACCGGCGCGGACGATCAGCGCGCCGCCCCGCGCGCGCAGGCCGGCGTCGACCTCGGCCAGGCAGGCCAGCAGGAAGGCGGCCCGCGACGGCGAGGGGAAGCGTCCGCCCGGCAGCAGCGCCGGGTCGAGGACGAAGACCGGCGCGACGCGGTCGTGCCGCGCCGCCGCCCCCGCCAGCGGCGGGTGGTCGTGGAGGCGCAGGTCGCGCCGCAGCCAGACGATGGCCGTCGACATCGAAAAGGCCTACGACCGCCGCCCAGCGGGGGATCGCCGGCGCCCACTCCGTGGTCCCAACGGCGGTCCCCGGCCGTACACTCACACGACGTGGCTGACACCGAGCGCAACTTCCCGCTCTTCCCGCTCGGCCTGGTGGCGCTCCCGACCGAGATCGTCCCGCTCCACATCTTCGAGGAGCGCTACAAGGCAATGATGGCCGTCTGCCTCGAGCACGGGTCGGAGTTCGGCATCGTCTGGCTCTCCGACGACGGACTGAAGTCGGTCGGCTGTGCCTGCGCGGTCGAGGAGGTCCTCGAACGGATGGACGACGGCCGGCTGAACCTCCTCACACGCGGCACGCGGCCGTTCCGCATCGTCGAGCGCCAGGAGGACCTCCCCTACCCCGCGGGCACGATCGAGTGGCTCGCCGACCGCGAGGAGCCGGTCGACGACGGGGTCCTCGCCGAGGCGCGCGCCGCCTACGCCGACCTCGTCGAGCAGGCGACCGACCGGATCCCGGACGAAGAGGATCTGGCCCGGATGGACGCCTACGGGATGGCGGCCACGGTGGACTTCGGCCTCGACGCCAAGCAGGGGCTCCTCGACCTGCGCGCCGAGAACGCGCGGCTGCGGCTCGTGACGCGGCTCTTCCGGGCGGCCATGAAACGTCTCGACTACGTCGAGCGTGCCCAGGCGCGCGCGCAGTCCAACGGCAAGGTTCGCTTCGGGTCCTGACTGGCGGTCGCTTGCCGATCAGCGGCCGCTCCGGGCGCGAGCGTGCTAGCGGGCCAGGCCGCAGACCTCCTTCGAGACTTGCCGCACGAACGCCGACGCGCGGCGCATCGGATCCGTCAGGCCCCGGGACGTGTCCCCGAACGCGACGGTCCCGGCCCCCAGCCGGATGCGGTAGCGCAGCACGCCGTCGGGCCCCGGCGGCAGCGTCACCCCGTCGCGCGCGGCGGGCTCGAGGTCGCGGACCAGTTCGCGCGCGGTGAGCAGGCGGTCGCTGCCGAGCTGGCGCTTGGCGCCGCCGTTGCAGCGGACCTCGCCGCCGTCGTCGACGCGCAGCGTCAGCCGTGCGCCGGGGCCCTCGCCGGTCCGCGTCGCCACGAAGAGGTCCGCCGACGGCGTGCCGCAGCCGGCCAGTGCAAGTCCGAGCACGGCCGCCGTGGCGAGGACCGCCACCGCCCGGTGCCGCCCGGGCGCGGTCACGCGACCGCCGCAGCGCCACCGCGGCGTGGATCGCCAGCGGCCGAGAGCGTGCCGGTGGCGGGGTCGCGCCGCACCGCCGCGACGCCCCCGAAGAACAAGTTCGGGGCGCGGAACCGCGCGATGCCGTGCCCGCTGTGCTCGACGCCGGCGGTCTCGATGCCTGGCTCGACGTAGACCACGCCGTCCTCGTAGTGGATGCGCGGTGCGTCCACGGCCGCGCCGACGTGGAGGCCCTCATCGATCATCCGCACGATGGTCCCAACGATCGCCGAACGGATGCGGTTCGACCCCGCGCTCCCCAGCACGATCTCCGGCCGGCCGTCGCGCAGCACCATCGCCGGGCACATCATGCTCGGCAGCCGCCGCCCCGGGGGATGGCGATGGAAGCCCAGCGGGTTGAGGTCCTCCTCGCCGAGCATGTTGTTCAGGTGCAGCCCCGTCCCCGGCACGACGATGCCGGACCCCTCGCCGTTGGAGCAGGTGACACTGCAGGCCAGTCCGTCGGCGTCGAGGACCGACACGTGCGTCGTGGATCCCAGGCGCCCGGTCGCGAACCGCTCCAGGAAGCCCGGCTCGTCCAGGCCGTCGAGGAACGCCGGCGTCCGCTCATCCTGGGCGGCCTCCATCGCCGCGACGAGCCGCGCCGGGCTCGGCGGGCCGTCGTCGCGCTCGAGCAAGGCGAGCGCGTAGGCGACGAGGATCCCCCCGGCCGACGGCGGCGGGTTGGCCACGACCTCGCGACCGCGGTAGGCCACGCGGACGGGCGTGCGCTCGATGACCTCGTAGGCGGCCAGGTCGTGCGCGGTCAGCATCGAGCCGCGGCCGGCGAGGCAGCCGATGACCTCGGCGGCGATGTCGCCGGTGTAGAAGGGGGCGGCGCCGTCGCGGCCCAGGCGCGCGAGCGTTTCGGCCAGTCCGGGCTGGCGGACGAGGTCGCCCGCGCGCAGCAGCCGCCCGCCGGGCGCGTAGATCGCCGCGCACTCGGGTGTCGACGTGACGATCCCGGCGAGGATCTCGACGACGTAGGCCTGCACCTCGCTGAGCGGGACGCCGCCGGCCGCCAGCGCGATCGCCGGCGCGGCGAGATCAGCGAGCGGCCACGAGCCGAAGCGGGCCGCCGCCGCCGCGAGGCCGGCCGGCGTGCCGTACGGACCGATCGACGCGGGGCCGATGTGGAAGACCTGGGTCGCGTCTCCGAACGAGACGTCGACCGGCACGAGCTCCTCGAGGGCGCCGGGGTCGGCGCCCCGCCCGGGCGCCTCGACGAAGAAGTCGAGCAGGCGCGGCTCGCCCGCGGGCGGGCAGACGAGGAGGTAGCCGCCGGCGCCGAGGCCGGTCAGCAGCGGCTCGGCCGCGAACGACGCGAGCACGGCCGCCACGGCGGCGTCGACCGCGTTGCCGCCGTCGCGCAGGACCGACGCGCCCGCCTCGGCCGTGGCCGGATGGCCGGCGGCGATGGCGCCGTGGCCGGGCGAGGCGCCGGCGCCCACGAGCCTCGCCCGCCTCGGTCCCGGCTCCCGCGGGGCTAGCCCCGCGGGATGAACTCGGGCACGTCGAGGTCGCCGGCCGTGGCGCGCCGGTGCCGGTCGTCGCCGGCGCCGGCGAAGGCCGGCCGCACGTCGCGGGCCTCGCGGGCCGGCGGACCGTCGCCCCGGCTCGCGCGGACCTCGGGGTCGCGGTCGCGCTCGGTCGCCCGCCGGACGCGGGGCTCCCCGACCGGCTCGTCCAGCCTCCGGCGGGCCGGGCGGGCGGATGCCGTCCCGTACCCGGTCGCCACCACGGTGACCCACACCGTGTCGTCGAGCTTCTCGTCGACCATCGCCCCGAAGATGATGTTCGCCTCCGGGTGCGCCGCCTCCGCGACCGCGCGGGCCGCCTCGTTGACCTCCCACAGGGAGAGGTCGTGGCCGCCGGTGATCGACAGCAGGATCTTGCGGGCGCCGTCCATGCTCGTCTCGAGCAGCGGCGAGGACACCGCCTGCGTCGCGGCGTCCAGCGCGCGGCGCTCGCCGGTGCCCATCCCGATTCCGAGCAGGGCGTTGCCCGCCTCGGCCATGATCGTCCGCACGTCGGCGAAGTCCAGGTTGATGAGGCCGGGCACGGTGACGAGGTCGGACACGCCCTGCACGCCCTGGCGCAGCACGTCGTCGGCCAC
>CAZEKK010000073.1:0-10322 GCA_964512905.1 uncultured Solirubrobacteraceae bacterium | reverse complement strand
TGCTCGTCCAGCGTGCGCAGGATCCGGTCCTCGGCGCCGGCCAGCTCGGCGGCGATCGCGTTGTCGAGCTCGATCGAGCGGCGCACGTCAGCCCGCCAGCGCGGCCTTCACCCGCTCGGAGACCCGCTTGCCGTCGGCCCGCCCGGCGGCCGCCTGCATCGCCGCGCCAATCGCCTTGCCCATGTCCCTGGGCTCGGACGCCCCGGTGGCCGCGATCGCATCGGCGACGATCGCGTCGAGGTCGGCGTCGGACAGTTCGGCCGGAAGGTAGCTGGAGATCAGCTGCGCCTCGGCCTCCTCGGCCTCCGCCAGCTCCGGACGTCCGCCGTCGCGGTACTGCCGGGCGGAGTCAAGCCGCCGCTTGCGCTCGCGCCGCAGGACCGCGGCCTCATCGGCGTCGCCCTCCTTCGCGGCCTTCTGAAGCTCGGACAGCACGAGCCGCAGCGCGCCCACGCGCGCCTTGTCACCCGCCTTCATCGCGGCGGTGACGTCTGACTTGACCTGGGTGGCGAGGTCGTCGGCGATGGGGGGAGGATACGCGGGCGGGGCGGCCGCTGGAGGCCGTCTGCCCGATCCTCTACCTCGACGCGCTCGTCGTCAAGATCAGGGACGGCCAGGCCGTCAAGAACATCGCCTGCTACCTGGCGATCGGCGTCACGATGGACGGCGAGCGCGACGTGCTGAGAACACTCGCAAGCCCCGGACCGAACCTACGGGTCACGCCAGGAGTGACGTGCCGGCTGTGGCGGAAGACGTACTCGTCGGGGTAGACGGGCAGGCGCTTGTCGCCGACGCCGCAGTGGGTACCGTCCATCCATGCCCTTGAAGTTGGAAGATCGCGCGACGCGCGCGGGGCAGCACCTGCTGCCCGGGAAGCGCGCTGTCCTGCGTCCGGCGGCGGTGCCCGCAGCTATGCCTGGCCTCTCAGGCGGGCCCGAGGACTTCGAGGTCCGCCGGCTCTTCGCGCCACCCTGTGCGCACATCAGGCGGTATGAGTTCATAAACGGCCTTGAGAGCCTCTGGAGCGCTTTCACTTCGCACGACGCCGCGTATCCCAACACCACTTGTTCCATGGACCACCTCGACAGACTCGACAAGCGGCGACCGCCCGAGTGCGTCAAGGGCCCGTTGAGTCTCATCACCGTTCGCTGCACCGGGAGAGACGCGCACCAAGACTACCCACTTGGTCGCGATGGGCCGAGGCTGGAACGAGAGTCCACCTTCGGGCCAGACTTCCGATACCCCGTCGGCGGGCCGCTTGCCGGCCGAGTATCTTCTACCGTCCGCCGTGTGGACGATGACGACGTCTGCATGGGCTCGGGCCCAGTCGAGAGCTCGAACTATGTCGGTGGCCTCGGGTCCCTGTGACGATTCTTGTCCGCTCTCGGACTCCCAATGCGCATCAAACCGACCTTCTGCCTTGCCGTCGTCGCTGTAGAGTTCAGAAACGAAGGCGACCCGAGCCGACCGGGCTCCGACGCCGGGGGCGACGGCGGCAGCTAGAAGCGATACGGCGCACGCTGACGCAGCGATCGACAGGGCTGACACTAGGGTTCGCGTCATCTCAGTTGAACTTACACGCGGCGGTTCGACCACTTCGGCACGAAAATTGCGGAGATGCCTTGGTGAAAGGTATCGCCAACCCCTGGCTCTCCGCAAAATGGCTGAAGTCGATGTGATAGTTCGCATTGTCGCGCAGGTAGAACTTCCCGCGTGACCTGCGTGAGCCGCAGCTATTGTCGAACGGCCAGTGCTCCTCGCGGCACGTGATGTTCCGGCCGTAGACCTTGGCTTTTCCGGAGAGGACTGTGATGCGCTGTGATACGTAGACATTACGCCCGCGCAGGCTCACGTTCACGCTCACCGAGACCTGGGCCACAATCTTGCCCTTCCGCCAGAAGGGGCTCGACCCCGTCCAGGTCCAGTTGTACTCCCACGGGGCTCGTCCGTCGAGGTCGTATTGGTTGACTGGGTCTTGGTTGGCGTAGTCGTAGTCGTTGGCTGAGCCGCCTTGGACGGGGTCGGTTTGGAGGAAGCGGCCGATGGCGGGGACGTAGAGGCGGGCGCCCATCTGGATTGCGCCGGAGGCAAGGGGGGTCTGGCGCTGCTTGGCTCCGAGCCATTGGTAGCGGGCGGCGGGGGCGCCCTGGGGGTTGCCGAACTCGTCGCTTTGCAGGAGGCTGGCGAGGCCGGTGGCGCTGGGGTCGGGGCTGGCGGTGGCGGCGATGTCGCCGTGCAGGCTGGGCAGCTGGAGGGTGATGCCGGACTGGCTGTCCTGGATGGCGGCGAGCGATCCGTCGGGCCCGGCGATGTTGCGGGTCCATTTGAGCGGGTCGGCCTGGTCTGAGGTCCAGGCGGGGCTGTCGCCGTCGCCTGCGTAGTGCTGGATGCGGACGGAGTTCTGGGCGCCGGTGCTGGTCTCGGCGCGCACGCGCCGCAGCGGGTCGAGGTCCCATTCGCGCTTCTGGCCGTTCTGGTCGGCGCTGCGGGCCAGGTCGCTGGCGTAGTACTCGGCGGTCAGGATCGAGCCCCCGGCCCGGCCGGCGGGGACCTGGGTTGCGCGGCCGAGCGCGTCATACGTCAGGCCCGCGAGGCGGTCGGCTTCGTCGGCGGTGTAGCTGGCGGTGGTGGGCGTGGCGTTGGGGTCGCACGCCGTGCCGGCCGCGGGGGTGCGGGCGGAGAGGCTGGTGCGGTTGCTGTCGGCGTCGAAGGTGTAGGAGCGGATCGTGCACGCCTGCCCGGCGGGGGTGTCGCGGGCCTCGATCAGGCGGCCGGCGCCGTCGTAGGCGTAGGCGCGGGTGGCGTCGGCCTGCGCGGGCCGGGAGACGGTCGTGGCGCGCACCTGGCCGTGGATGCTGTAGGCGGCGTCCTCGGCCAGCCACACGCACGCGGAGGAGCAGCTGGTCGTCTTGGTGTACTTCAGCTCGGTGGCGCGCCCGGCGCTGTCGTAGGTCGTCGCGGCGAAGATCCCTCCAGGATAGCCCTGCGACACCGGCCGGCCGTCGGCGTCGTAGGCCGCGGTGAACACCCCCGCCGGGTCGCTGACCTGCGCGAGGTCGCCCGTGACCGGGTCATAGCTCAGCGTCCGCTGGCCCTTGCCGTCGTCGACGGCCGCCGGGCGCCCGTTGGCGTCATACGTCGTGGTGGACTGGACGCCGTCGGCGTCGGTGTACGTCGACGGCAGGCCCGTCGCGGCGTCGTAGGTGCGCGAGACCGTCCGGCCCCCGGCGGCCGTGGACGCCAGCCGCCCCGCGCCGTCGTAGGAGAACGACGCGGCAGGCAGCGGCGTCCCGGCCGCGGCGGTCACCGACTCGCTGGTCCTGCGGCCGCTCACGGGGTCGTAGTCGATGGTCGTGGTGCGCAGCGTCGCGCCGCCGGCGTCGCGCTCGGTGCGCGTCGTGACATTGAGGTCGCGGTTGTACTCCAGCGCCGCCACCGGCAGGCTGGTCCCGCTCGCAGGCTGGGCCGTCGGCCCGGCCTTGCAGGCCATGCCCGCCCACCCGGGCTTGCCGCCGCAGGCGGCGTCCTGGCCGTTGGCGCCCGCGGTCCAATAGATCGTCTGGCGCGCCACCGGGCTGGCGCCCGAGGCCCCGGCCTTGGGCAGGCGGCGCTCTCCTCCGGTGTCGCCTTCGTCGCTTCACGTGAGTTCCTACCTCGCCATCATCGTGGGCGGGTAGAACTCAATGCTCCTGCCAACACCAGCAGCCGCTCGACTCCGGTCGGCATCGTCAGCATCTCTCGAACGCCAACAGGGCATCGGCCGCTGCGGAAGCACCGGCCTCCAACATCTCGCTGTCGATGTCCAGGCCCAGCAGCTGCGTCGCACACTCAGCGAGGTCGGCGACAGCCTCAAGCTGGGCCTTTACACAAAATCCGCTCGCACACGAGTGAATCTGGATGCTCACGTCTCCGTCGCTTGTCTCCCATCTCATGTGGCGACGCCGGCCCTGAATCAAGTCCTTCAGGCATTCTCCCAGCTCGGCCAGCTCCTGACGTGTGATCCACGTTGTCTGGTCGACTGTGAACAGCGGGACCGTGAGGCGTACGTTGGCCGTCGCTGTTTGCTCTTGTGTGCTTTCGACTCCTGCGAAGGCGAAGGACAGCGTCAGACTGCCCTTCGGCGAGTCGAACGTGATGTGCCACGTAGTGTTCGTCATTGTGAAGGGTCTTCCGTGTATCTTAGGAAGCCTTTCCGCCAAGGAGACCATCGCTTGCTGCTCCGATAGGCCGTCGCGACGGCCCCTGTCAGGGGATCCCATGCCGCGTACATGTAGCCACGACCAGGTCGGCGAGCGACGAAGGCGTAGTTACGCTCAGTCCTGTCATAGAAGATACGACCGTTGCGAAGAGTGTTGGCTACATCTCGCATCGAAAGCCCACGCACGTTCAGCTTATTGATGAGTGTGGTGCCAGGCTGGAATGCAAGCCGCGCAACGAACTCCCTGTTTGTACCTCTGACCGTGCGCTGAACCGCACGCGGCCCGCGACCGTAGACCAGCCGACCGTCGATAAAGAGCGGCGGGCTGCCAAACCGTCCATTGTCGGGGCGCTGTCCGTCGAGGTCGGTGCAGTTGATTGGGTCGGCGTTGCAGTAGTCGTAGTCGTTGGCTGAGCCGCCTTGGACGGGGTCGGTTTGGAGGAAGCGGCCGATGGCGGGGACGTAGAGGCGGGCGCCCATCTGGATTGCGCCGGAGGCAAGGGGGGTCTGGCGCTGCTTGGCTCCGAGCCATTGGTAGCGGGCGGCGGGGGCGCCCTGGGGGTTGCCGAACTCGTCGCTTTGCAGGAGGCTGGCGAGGCCGGTGGCGCTGGGGTCGGGGCTGGCGGTGGCGGCGATGTCGCCGTGCAGGCTGGGCAGCTGGAGGGTGATGCCGGACTGGCTGTCCTGGATGGCGGCGAGCGATCCGTCGGGCCCGGCGATGTTGCGGGTCCATTTGAGCGGGTCGGCCTGGTCTGAGGTCCAGGCGGGGCTGTCGCCGTCGCCTGCGTAGTGCTGGATGCGGACGGAGTTCTGGGCGCCGGTGCTGGTCTCGGCGCGCACGCGCCGCAGCGGGTCGAGGTCCCATTCGCGCTTCTGGCCGTTCTGGTCGGCGCTGCGGGCCAGGTCGCTGGCGTAGTACTCGGCGGTCAGGATCGAGCCCCCGGCCCGGCCGGCGGGGACCTGGGTTGCGCGGCCGAGCGCGTCATACGTCAGGCCCGCGAGGCGGTCGGCTTCGTCGGCGGTGTAGCTGGCGGTGGTGGGCGTGGCGTTGGGGTCGCACGCCGTGCCGGCCGCGGGGGTGCGGGCGGAGAGGCTGGTGCGGTTGCTGTCGGCGTCGAAGGTGTAGGAGCGGATCGTGCACGCCTGCCCGGCGGGGGTGTCGCGGGCCTCGATCAGGCGGCCGGCGCCGTCGTAGGCGTAGGCGCGGGTGGCGTCGGCCTGCGCGGGCCGGGAGACGGTCGTGGCGCGCACCTGGCCGTGGATGCTGTAGGCGGCGTCCTCGGCCAGCCACACGCACGCGGAGGAGCAGCTGGTCGTCTTGGTGTACTTCAGCTCGGTGGCGCGCCCGGCGCTGTCGTAGGTCGTCGCGGCGAAGATCCCTCCAGGATAGCCCTGCGACACCGGCCGGCCGTCGGCGTCGTAGGCCGCGGTGAACACCCCCGCCGGGTCGCTGACCTGCGCGAGGTCGCCCGTGACCGGGTCATAGCTCAGCGTCCGCTGGCCCTTGCCGTCGTCGACGGCCGCCGGGCGCCCGTTGGCGTCATACGTCGTGGTGGACTGGACGCCGTCGGCGTCGGTGTACGTCGACGGCAGGCCCGTCGCGGCGTCGTAGGTGCGCGAGACCGTCCGGCCCCCGGCGGCCGTGGACGCCAGCCGCCCCGCGCCGTCGTAGGAGAACGACGCGGCAGGCAGCGGCGTCCCGGCCGCGGCGGTCACCGACTCGCTGGTCCTGCGGCCGCTCACGGGGTCGTAGTCGATGGTCGTGGTGCGCAGCGTCGCGCCGCCGGCGTCGCGCTCGGTGCGCGTCGTGACATTGAGGTCGCGGTTGTACTCCAGCGCCGCCACCGGCAGGCTGGTCCCGCTCGCAGGCTGGGCCGTCGGCCCGGCCTTGCAGGCCATGCCCGCCCACCCGGGCTTGCCGCCGCAGGCGGCGTCCTGGCCGTTGGCGCCGGCGGTCCAGTAGATCGTCTGGCGCGCCGCCGGATGCGCGCCCGAAATGCCGGCCTTGGGCAGGCGGCGCTCGGTCACCTGGCCGTCGCCGTTGTATGAGGTCCGGGTGACGAGGTCAAGGCCCGTGCTGTCGACATGCACCTCCGTGGGCAGTCGCAGTGTGGCGTTGTACGCCGTGGTCGTGGTGCGCGCATCGTCCTGGCCCGCGCCGGCCCCGGGCACCTTGGTGGTCGTGCTGGTCGGCAGGTGCGGCGGGCCGCCGTAGGCGTAGGTGGCCTGCGGGCGAGCGGCCTGGGTGGACCCGCCGGGCAGGCGAACGTCGCGCACCGGCCCGGTCTCGGACAGGAGGTCGATGCCGTCCAGCCCGCCATAGGTGCGCTCGGTCCACAGGCTGCGCTTGTCGCCCGCTGCGACCGCGCGCTCGCGGTTGGCCGCCGTCAGCGTCCCGGTGACCTGGTCCTTGCCGTCGTACTCGGCCGCGGTGATCCGGCCGCCGGGGGCCATCGTGTTGACCTCGCGGCCCCGGTCATCGAGATAGTGCACCGTCGAGCGCGCATAGCTGCTGGTCACGCTGCCGCTGGCGTCAAAGCTCGGGACGGAGTCGGGCGGGAACACCGCCGTCGCGGCGACGGGCTTGCGGTCATCGGCCGCCGCCTGCCCCCAGGCCGCCACGTCGCCCGGGCCCATCTGCCGCGGCGCCCCGCCGCCGCTGACCGGCACCCGGTAGGCGACCGTGGAGGTGGCCTGCCCGCCGCCGAACGCCGGCCCGGTCGCGCTGCGCAGCCGGCCCACCGGCGCCGGCGCCGGCGTCTGGCCAGTGGGATAGTCGACGCCCTCGATGTTGACGTAGGACAGCGTCCAGGGCGCGGTGTCGGGCGGGTCGACGGTCGTCAGCAGGCCGTCGGCGCTGTAGGCGTAGGTTTCGGCAAGGTTCGTCCGCAGATCCCTGGCCTCGACCAGGCGGCCCTGCGCGTCGTAGCTGTACTGCTCGATCCCGTTCGTGGTGACCGTCCCGTTGCCGTCGGCAGCGGTGAGCTCGATGAGCCTGAGCCGGCCCTGGTACTCGCCGCCGCCTGTCGCCGTCGAGTACACAAACGTCAGCGCCCGGCAGCCGGCCACGAGGCCCCCGGAGCAGTCAACGTTGGCTGGGACGGGGGCGAGGACGCGCGTGACGCGCCGGGCCTGCGTTGAGCCCGGCACGAGCTGGTAGGTGAAGGTGGTCGACTTCCCGCCGGGCTGCTCGGTTGAGACCGGCTGGAATCGCACTGGCACGTCAGGGGCCGGCGAGCCCTGGGTCGGCTCCCCGAATCTGGTGACGTTGCCGTCGGCGTCCTTGAGCTCGAAGTCCCCGCCCGCCACCGCCGTCAGCGTGAGATCGGGCGCCTCGGGCGGCGAGACAAGCGTGCTCCCCGTGGTCGGGTTGGCGAAGGCCAGCACGCTATCGTCCGGAAGCACGATCTCGGCCCGGTCCGGGAAGCGGTCCAGCCGCACGTACTCCGCCGCGCTGGCATCTGAGGGCACGCTGCCCGTCCACCCGGGACCGAACATCCCCGACGGATCCGCGAATGCGTCGCGGCTGTTGTACGTGCGCGCCACCGTCAGGTCCCCCAGCGGCGCCTCCACGCTCACATCCGTCCGCGAGACCGCCAGGTTCCCCGAGAGCAGGTCCACCGATCCTGGGCCCACCTCTGCCGACGCCGCATGGGCGATCTTGACCTTCCACTCCTGAGAGGCGCTGTGGCCGGCATGGTCGTAGGCGACCACCTTGATCGTGTGCTCCCCTGCCGCGAAGCGGATCGTCTTCAGCGTCCAGGACTTCGACAGCGGACAGCTCCCCGCTGGGCAGGCCTGGTCCTGGGGCATCGGATCCTGCACCGCCCCGTCGACCATGATGTCGATGCGCCTGACCCCGCTGCGCGGCGCCTGGGCGCTGCCGTCGGTGGCCGAAACGTCGACCTTGTAGGACTCAAGCCCCAGCCGCTGGTTCTCGCCGTCCTTCAGCGGCCCAGACACCGACAGGGCCGGCGGGCTCTTGTCGACCTTGACCGGCCAGGTCGCGGTCTTGGCGTTGCCGACGACGTCGGTGGCGGTGACACTCGGCGCGGCGTTGCCCTCCGGCAGCTGGTTGGTGTTGACCGAGAACTGGCGCTCGTCCCATTCCCGGCAGCGCCCGTAGCGGTCGTAGGGATACAGCCCGGGCCCGCACAAAGGGATGTACCCCGGAGACGGCAGCGTGATCCCGCCCCCGGCGGTCCACACATTGACGCCGACGCCCGCATCCGACGCGTCCGCCCAGAATGACAGCGGCGTATTCTCCGGCAGCCACCCCGTCGGCGGCGGATCAGGATTGACGGTCGGAAGCTCGGAGTCGCCGAGATACACCACGGAGGTCGCCAGGTGCGCGATCGACTGCGGTCGGTAGCCGCTTCCGTACGCCCACAGCTGATAGGTGGCCAGGCTCTGGTTGCCTGCCCATCCGACCGGGCTGCAGTACAACTCCACGCACTGCGCGCGCGTGTCGCCGTAGTGCGACGTGCACAGGACCACGGGCGGCGAGCCGCTGGCGGGATTGACCACGCCGGTGGTGCGGTACCACACCCCGGAGGTCACCCAGCCCGACGACAGGTTCCAGATCCCCTGGGTGATGCACATCCCGGGCGCTGCCTGCGCGAAGTTCGTGCCGAAGTCCGCCCGGTAGATGAACGTCGACGGCGGCGCCTGGAACTGCCAGTTGGCATACGACGTGTGCGCCAGGTACTGGTTGTGCACGTTGCAGCTGTAGAGGCCCGCTCCCCACCACGGGGTGCAGTTGTTCGTGAAGTACGACCACGGCGTCTGCGAGGAGTACCAGCCTGCGTAGTCCTGACCGACGGCCGGGCCGAACCCGACCACGACCTGCGGATCCACCGCGATCGGGTAGCGCACATCAGCGCCGCGGTGCGCCACCGCAAGGCGCACCTGCGAGCCCTCGACAGCCATCTCCACCGGCACGGCGCGCCCGTCGGCATCCCACGCCGCAGCTGGCGACACCGACGCGAACGCCTTGCCGTTGCGGTCAACGATCCGCGCCCCGCCTGCCGCCCCGGCCGTCTGGTCCGGCCCGGGAACCGGCTCGACGCGCGCTCCGTCGGGGAGCGAGAGATCAAGCGCGACCGCCTCCGGGCTCATCTCCGAGCGCAGCACCCACCACGCCTCAAGCCCCCTGGACACCGGCCCCAGCGCAACATCGGTGTCCACCGCCGCGTTGGCATAGAACGCCTTGTCGCCCCCCTCCGCAGACCCCGCCACCGAGCCGTCGGCCCCCGCCACGCGGACGCCCACCCCCGCGCCGGGCAGCGCCGCGCCATCGCCCAGGCGCTTGGGAAGGCGCACCGCCTCGGCGGCCTGCGCCGGCTCCCAGAACCCACCGCCATCCACGAGCCGATGGTCAACGGGCACAAGCTCGCCCTTGTCATCGCGGGCCATCAGCGGCGCCCCGGAGACCGCCAGGCCCCGCTTGCCTGACGAGCGCCCGATCACGGCCGCGTACTGGCCCGCCCGCCGCGCCAGCTGCTCGCCCTGCCGCAGCCGCACCCGCGGCTGCCGGTCGGCATCCAGAACCTCTGGCAGCTCGGCCCGCACCGCGCGGAGGGCTCCCGCCCCGTCCAGCGCCGAGAACGCATCAGCTGAGTCCCGCCGCTCCGCAGCTGCGCCCGGCGACGCACGCTCGGCCTCGGCGGCCCGCAGCAGCTCGCGCGCCTTCTCCTCCATCGCCGCCGACGGAGGCCCCGCCAGCCCCGCCCCCGGCAACGCAGCCCCTGGCCCGCCGGGCGGCTCGAACGCCGCCCCGGCCGCCGCGCGGCCCGAAGGACCCGCAGCACCCGCAGTCGCCCCCGCCAGCGCAGCAACAGCCACGACGGCCCAGCCCACCACAGGCAGCAATCGACGCACCCAGGCTCCCAACACGCTCAACAACAGCGGCAAACCGAACCTATCCCCCCCCCAGCGACGAAGTCAAGCCTGCACCCGCAACCGACGCGATCACGCCCGTCTGCTCTGGAGCCCGTCGCTCGCGGACACGCTCGGAGAGGAGGGTCCGCCCGGCCCTGCATGACGTCCTACTCGCGGCGCTCACCACCGACTACGATCAGCGCATGGAGCGGGTCACCGGCATCGGCGGGTTCTTCCTTCGCAG
>CAZEKK010000072.1:0-10356 GCA_964512905.1 uncultured Solirubrobacteraceae bacterium | reverse complement strand
CGTCGCCGGCGCCGCTCGTCCAAACGTCCAGGCGGCTTGGTCGCCGGCCTCGGGGCGTCCACGATCTCGCGCCATCGCTGCTCGCCTGGCATCTGCCCGCCCCCGCCGGGCCCGGCACGGAGGCTCTGCCCTCGCCGAACCCCGGTCTCGGTCGCGGCGTGCCGTCGGCGCCGCCGCCGTTGTCGTCGGCCTGCTCGGCGCCGGCGCTCCGCCGGCGACCGCCGCCGACCTGCTCGTCCTCGACGGCGACGAGGCGGTGATCGGCGGGCCGACCTCGTGGGGGATCGTCTACGTCGACGGCACGCTCAAGCTCACCGCGGACACGAGCATCGCCGGGGCCTCGATCTACTTCGGGCCCAACGCCCGCCTGATGACCTGCGTGGTGCCGGGCCTCGGCGACGACGCCTGCGGCGCCGGTCGCAACCTCGCACTGTCCTCCAGCGGGCCGATCACCCTGGCCCAGGGCATCGACCTCACCGGCGGCAATGGCGGCGGCGCGGGCGCGGTGCGGCCCGGCGGGTCGCTCGCGATCAGCGGCGGCGACGTGGCCATCGGGGGCCCGATCACGACGACCGGGGACAACGGGCCGTCGGGCAAGGTCACCGTCGCCGCCCGCGGCACGCTCGAGACCGCCGACATCCGCGCGCCCGGCGCGGTCGTCGACCTCCGCGGCGCGGGCGGCGTGAGCGTCGCCGGCGACGTCGACGTGGCCGGGTCGGCCTCGGTGCCGGCCCCGACCGGCCGCCTCCAGGACGGCGGCAGCGTGATCGTGGCCTCGTCGGGCGGCGACGCCGCGGTGCGCGGATCGATCGCCGCCTGGGGCCGCGACTCCGGCACTGCCGGAGTCGGCGGCGGTGCCGGGGGCGGGGTAGCGCTCTCGGGCGGCGACGTGCGCGTGGGCGGGGTCGACACGAGCGGCGGCGGCGCCACGACCGTTGCGGCCGGCGGCCCGGGGCCGATCGCGATCGCCGCCCGGGGCTCCCTCGACGCACTCGGCCGGCTCGACGCCTCGGGCGGCGGCGCTTCGACCGGCCCGGCGTCGGCGGGGCGAACGATCGAGGCGCGCGGCGGGGGGCCCGTTGTCGTCGCGGGCGGCGGCACGGTCTCGGGCGGCAGCAGCCAGGCCGGCGGAGCGCCCGCCGGCGCCATCGACATCGCCGGCGCCGCGGCGACGGTCGGGAACCTCAGCGCCGCGGGGGGGAGCGGCGGCGGCAGCGCACCGTCGGGCGGCGGGGGCGGCGGCGTCCTGACGGTCCAGTCGCAGGGGCGGACGAGCGTCGGCAACCTGAACGCCGGCGGCGGGTCAGCCACGAACGGAGCCCCGGCCGGCGGCGGCGGGTCGGTGACCGTCGCCGGCGCCACCGTCGGCGCCGGGAGCGTCACCACCGCCGGAGGCTGGGCAAGCGGCTTCACCGGCGCGCCCGGCGGCCCCGTGACCCTGAACGCCGAAGGCGCCCTCACCGTCGGCGGGCCGGTGACGAGCAGCGGTTCCGGGGCCTACCAGAACGTCGCGCCCGCCCCGGCGGGCGCTCCCGCCGGGCGGGTGCTGCTCCGGGCGGCCAACGGTCCGCTCGCCCTCGGGGGCGCGGTGCGGGCCGAGGGCGGCGACGCCGGGCCGCATCCGGTGGACGGCCAACGCGGCGGGGCCGGCGGCGCGGGCGGGCCGATCGACGTCGTGGCGCGCACCGTGCGGCAGATCGTGGCGGTCTCGTCCGCCGGCGGCCGCGGGGGCGACTACGGCGACGACCAGGGGGCCGGCGGGGCCGGCGGCACGATCAGGGCGTGGACCGACGCCCCCATCTTCGACGACCAGCGCTCCGTCGCCGCCGACGGCGGCGACGGCCAGCCCGCCGGCCCCGGCGGAGGGCGCATCCAGGAGTCCTCACCGACCGCGCTCGCCATCGCGGGATCGACCCTCTCGTTCACCGGCCGCAGCCCCGATGCGCAGGCCTACCGCGTGCTTCGCAGCCTCGCCGGGGGCCCGTTCACCGCCGTTGCCACGCGCGCCGCGACCGGGACCGTTGCGATCGCCGCGCCGCCGTGCGTCGCGGCCCGCTACACCGTCGTCGCCGTCCATCCGCCGCTCGGCTGGACGTCCGACACGCCACCTGCCGTCGACTGGATGGCGCAGCCGTCCAAGCGCCAGACCTGCGCTCAGGCGCCGCGCGTGACGTCGTCGAAGCGGACGATCCGTCTGCGCGTCGCGTCGCTGCGGCGTGCGAAGTGGACGGTGCGGGTGCGGGTGCGATCCTCCGGCATGGGCGGCCTCCAGGCCCGCCTGCTGAGCCGCCGCCGCACGGTGACGACGGTGCGGACCTCGCTGCCCAGGGCCGGCGCCGCCACGGTGAAGCTGACACTCCCGCGGATCGCACGCCGGGCCGGCCGCTACTCGCTGCGCCTGCGCGCCACGGCGCCGCTCGGCTCGAAGGCCACCACCACGACGATCACCCTGGAGGTGAGGAGATGAGCGCCCTGCGCTTCGCCGCCGCGGCGGCGGTCGCCGCCGCCGTGCTCGCCGCGCCTGCCGGCGCCGCGGCGGCGTCCTGTGTCCGCGTCGGCGTCTACCAGGACGACCCGGGCGCGGGCGTGCCGGCGCTCCAGCGCGCCGCCGGACCCGGCCTCGACCTCGTCTCCACGTACCTCACGGCCGGTCGTGCGCTCAACCCGGCCCTCGTGTCCTGGGTGAACGCCCGCCGCCTGGGACTGCAGGTGACGTGGCTGCCCGACAGCGGCCGCGACGGCCCCAGCCAGCCCCGGTACCGGCTCTCGCGCGTGTCGCGTGGCGCCTACGACACGTCGCTGCGCACGCTGGCCCGCGCCTTGCGCCGCGTCCGCGGCCCGGTCGTGCTGCGGCCGATGCCCGAGCCGAACACGCCGTGGTACGCGTGGTCTGGCACCGTGAACCGCAACTCGGCCGCCGCATATCGCGCGGCGTGGCGGCGCGTCCGCACCGTCGTGCGCCGCGCCGGCGGGGCCAAGATCAAGCTGCTGTGGGCTCCGTACGCCCGCAGCATCCCCGACACCCCGGCCAACGCCATCCGCGCCTACTTCCCGGGCCGCACCCAGGTCGACTTGGTCGGCGCCTCGGCGTACAACTTCGGGGCGCTGGTCCCGCTGGCCTGGATCGAGCCGTCGATGCTCTTCACCGAGGCATACGCGGCCATCGCCAAGCTCGCGCGCAAGCCGTTCTGGATCGCCGAGACCGGTTCGACGGCCCGCGGCGGGGACCAGGCCGCCTGGCTGCGCGCCGCCGGCCGGCTCAAGGCGTCGATGCCGCGACTGGCGGGCGTCATCTGGTTCGACGTCCGCGATCGCAGCGGCGACTTCCGCCTGCGCGGTCGTCCCGTCGCAGCCGCCTGGAAGGCGCTGCTGAAGGGAAGCTGCCGATGAGCGCCCGACAAGCCGCCAAGCGCAAGCGCCCGAGCCGCGCATCGATCGCCTCGCCTCGCAGGCACCGCCTGCGGGTTCCGCCCGCGGTCGCCGTCACCCCCGCGAAGATGTCGGTGGCCATGGTCGACCGCCTCTTCTGGCGGGCCGGGTTCGGACCCACCGACGCCGACCGGCAGCGGTGGGCCGGTCGCAGCGTCGGGGAGGCCGTCGAGTGGCTGCTCACCGCCCCGGCCGACCTCGTCGGCCCGGCGCCGAGCCGGGACGGGAAGCCGCTGGACCCGACGGGCGACGACACCGACCTCGTCCTGGCCTGGATCGACCGGATGGTGCGCGTCCGCAACCCGTTCGTCGAGCGCATGGTCTTCTTCTGGCACCGCCACTGGGCGAACTCGCGGATGGACGTGTCGCCGCCTCAGCTCATGCTGCGCCAGGCCGACCTCTTCCGCCGCTACGCGACCTTCTCCAACCCGGGCCTCACGTTCCGAGACCTCGCCTACGAGGTGACCGAGGATCCGGCCATGCTGCGCTTCCTCACCGGGGAGAGCAACGTCCGCGGGGCGCCCAACGAAAACTACGCCCGCGAGCTGATGGAGCTGTTCTGCCTCGGCGTCTTCAGCCCAGCCGGCCAGCCGAACTACTCGGAGAACGACGTCAAGCAGCTGGCGAAGGCCCTGTCCGGGTGGCAGATCGACGACGCCGACCCGGACCGGCCGCGGTCCTACTTCACGCCGTCACGCTGGTACAACGGGCCGAAGATCGTCTTCGGCAAGTTCGGCAACTACTCGAGCCGCGGCGCCGTCGACCTCGTCCTCGCGCATCCGTCCCACGCGCCGTTCCTGGTCGAGAAGCTCTGGGGCGAGTTCATCACGGCGCCGCCGGACCGCGCGACCGTCAGCCGTCTCGCCGCGGCCTACACCGCGTCCGGGCTCAAGCTCAAGCCGCTCCTGCAGTCGATCCTCACCCATCCGGCCCTGTTCGCGTCGCTCGAGGAGCCTGACTTCGTCAAGCCGCCCGTCGTCTACGTCGCGGGCGCCATGCGGGCAGTCGGGGCGGCCGTGACGAGCTCCGCGCCGGTCGATGCCGGCGACGAGATGGGGCAGGTGCCGTACTTCCCGCCGACCGTGGCCGGCTGGGAGGGCGGGCTCTCCTGGCTGAACACGAACACCGCCCTGGCCCGCGTGGCGTTCGTCGGCGGCCTCCTGGAGGATCTCGTGATCGACGATGTCCCGGGCGAGGACGCCGCGGCCGCCTATGCCCGAGCCTATGCCGCCGTCGGATCCCCGTGGCTGGCCGCGGGAACCCAGGCGGCCATCCGCGACTACGCGCAGCGCGCCGCGTCGAGCACCCCCAAGCTCCGCAAGGAGCGCCAGCTCATGCTCCGGGCGCTGATGCTGGCCGGACCGGACGCCCAGGTGATGTGATGGCCAACCGCACGGAGATCCAGGCCCTGAAGTGCGCCGACTGCGCGCGCTCGGACAGCGCCGTGACCGACCTCGCGCCCACCGGCGCGCTCCCGATCACCGCCGAGGCGTTGGCGGGCTTCCCCGACGGCGTTCCCCACGACCGGCGCTTCAGCCGGCGCCGGCTGCTGCAGAGCGGTCTGCTCGGCGTCGCGTCGGTCTACGCGGCGTCACAGCTCGATGTCGGGACCATGCTCGAGGCCGCCGTCGCCGAGGCTGCCGAGCCGATGCAGCGCAGCCTCGTGTGCATCTATCTCAACGGCGGCAACGACGGGGTCAACACCGTCGTGCCGATCACCGGCGCCGACTACGCCGCCTACCAGGCCGCGCGCGGCCCGCTCGCGCGCGGCCTGGGGCCGACGGCCGGCGGGCGCGTGGGCACGACCGTGCTGCCCGGGACCGGCGGGACGCTCGGGTGGGCGAACGTCGGCGCGGCGGGCGCGCAGAACAACGGCGGCACCGCCGGCTTCGACACGCTCTTCGGCGACGGGACCGGGGGCGCGGGATCGGACCTCGCCGTCTTCCCGGCCGCCGACTACACGCCGGCGAACCGCTCGCACTTCGAGAGCCGCGACTACTGGTTCGCGGGTGCGCTGGCGAAGCTGCAGACCGGCTGGCTCGGGCGCTGGCTGGACGCCTACGGGTCGAAGGCGAACCCGCTGCAGGCGATCTCGCTGGACTCCTCGCTCTCCAAGCAGATCCGCGCCTCGCGCGCCCCCGTGTGCGCGCTCGAGGGGCTCGCGGGTGCTCGCTTCCAGGTGCCCGGCGTGACGAAGTCCGACGCCAATGCGGAGTTCGGACGCCTTGCCGCCGTCGGCGGCGGGCGTTCCGAGGGCCTGGGGCGGTCCCGATCCATCTACGGGCTCACCGTCGACGTCTCGAACCGCCTCGGCGCGCTGCGAGCTCCGCCGCCGGGAGCGGCATATCCGGCGAACTCGGATCTCTCCCGCAAGCTCTCGCTCGCCGCCACCCTGCTGTCCGCCGGGCTCGGGACGCGCATCGTGACGATCGACTGGGGCAGTTTCGACACCCACGGCGCCCAGCTCGGGTCGCAGGATCCGCAGCTGGCCACGCTCTCGCGCGCGCTTGCCGCCTTCAAGGCCGACCTCGCCGCCCGCGGGATCGAGCAGAACGTCGCCACGATGGTGTTCTCGGAGTTCGGGCGGCGGATCGAAGCCAACGACTCGCTCGGGACCGACCACGGCGCGGGCGGCCTGATGATGGTGTCCGGATCGGGCATCCGAGGCGGCCTGGCGGGCGAGTTCCCCGGCCTCACGAACACCGACGACAACGGCGACGTGATCGTCAAGACCGACTTCCGCACCGTCTACCAGGCGCTGATCGCCGAGTGGCTCGGCGGGGATCCGGGCGCCGTGCTGCCCGGCGGCCCGTTCCCGGGCATCCACCGCTACGACGGGCAGGGCAGGCTGACGAAGTGACCAGGCGGGGCAGGCGCCGCTCGGCGCTCGGCGCCGCGGCGGCGGCCGCATGCGCGCTGGCCGTCGCAACCGTCGCGACCGCCCAGGACGGGCCGCGGCCGCTGCGGGCGGCGGCGCTCGCCAGCGAGCGGCTCCACCGCCTCCAGGTGCCGCCGGCGCCGCTGGCGCGCTCGCTGACGGTCGACGAGTCGGAGTTCCGCATCCGGGTCTCCAAGACAGCGGTCGGCGCCGGGCGGGTGACCATCCGGGCCTACAACCGCGGCGAGGACGACCACGACCTCGTCGTGCTCTCCGGCGGCCGGGCACTCGCGCACGCGGCCCTGAAGCCCGGGGCCAGCGCCGTCCTCGTCCCGCTGCTGCCGCCCGGACCGGTCCGACTGATCTGCTCGCTGCAGGCCGGCACGCCGCAATCGCACGAGGCGCTCGGGATGCGGGTGCAGATCACGGCCAGGTAGCCAACCGCTATCCGGGCAGGAACTCGCCGCCGCCCGAGGGCGCGGGCATGGGGACCTGCGGCGGAGGCGGCGGGGCTGGCGCCGCCGGTGCTGGCGCCGCCGGTGCTGCCGCAGGGCTGGCGGCGGGCCGGGGGCGATGGGCGCGGCGCCGCCGGGGGCGGGGCGCCCGTGCCCGGTGCAGCCCGGCGCCGACCACGGGGGAGGCTGCCGGGTCGGGGGCCGCCGATCCGGACGCGGGGCCAGCGTTCGCGGGATCCCGCGCTGGCGGTCTGGACGCCGCGCCGGCGGCGCGCTGCGGCCCAACCGCCGGCGGGGCGGACGGCGGCCCGGGCCACAGGGCCACGACGGCCACCGCGCCGAGCGCCGCGACCGCCCAGCCCACGTTGGCCCAGCGGATCCGCCGCCAGATAGAAGGCGGAACGTCACGATCATCGTCCATGACCCAGGGAGGGAACCGGACGCGGGGTTTCGCCCCCCCTGCTATCGTCCGCCGCCGCCCGCGGTCCCCGCCGTGGCCATCCGCATGCCCCGCCTCTACGACCTCATGCTGGTCCTCGACCCGTCCGCTGCCGACGAGCAGCGTGCGAAGGTGCGCGCGGACGTCGACGCCGCAATCGCCGCCGAGGGCGAGGCCGTCGGCACCCACGACTGGGGGCAGCGCAAGCTCGCGTACGAGATCGACCATCACGCGGAGGGCGAGTACCACCTGCTGCAGTTCCGCGGCTCGCCGGCCCTGCTCGAGCGCCTGCAGCGCACGCTGCGCGTGGCGGACGGCGTGCTGCGCTTCCGCATCATCAAGGTCGAGCCCGGCACGCCCGACGTGCCGCCCCCGCCGCCGGCGGCCGCCGTCGCCGCGACGCCCGAGGTCGACGCGGAGGAGTAGTCCGCGTCGGTGGAGCCGTCGATCGGCACCGCCGCGCGCCCGTCCTGCGAAATCTCTGCGGAGAGAGCGGGGCATCCGCCGAGAGCCGCCGCGAGCCGCTCTAGACTCGCGGTCAGGTCGGTGCGCGCTGCACCGACCGCACGCTTCTCGCCGTTTCGAAAGGAGCCCCCGTGGCCGCCACCAACATCAACCGGGTCGTGCTGACCGGCAACCTCACCCGCGACCCCGAACTGCGCTCGCTCTCCAGCGGCACGTCGGTGTGCAGCCTGCGGATCGCCTCGAACACCCGCCGCAAGGACCAGTCCACCGGGGAGTGGATGGACAAGCCCAACTACTTCGACGTCACCGTCTGGGGCGCCCAGGGCGAGAACTGCGCCCGCTACCTCGCCAAGGGCCGGCCCGTCGCCATCGACGGGCGCCTGGAGTGGCGGGAGTGGACCGACAAGGAGGGGAACAAGCGCCAGAGCGTCGAAATCGTCGCGGACTCGGTGCAGTTCCTCGGCGGGCGGGAGGATCCGACGTCGGGCGGGAGCGGGAACTTCTCCGCAAGCCGCTCGGACGTCCCGGTCGACACCGGCGATTTCGCGCCTGCGGCCGCCGCCGCGGCGCCCGCCGCCGACGACATCCCGTTCTGAGTCCCGCGACCGCGTGACGCGCCTGCGGCGCCCGGACCCCGCTACACTGCCGTGCTGGCTTTCGCGCCGGGGCTCGCCCCGGCGCCGCCGTCTTCGCAGTCCACCCGACAGGAACCTCAGTGGCCAAGCAGCGCAACCGCCGGCCGACGCGCCGGCGCGACAAGAAGGGCGGACCCGGCAGCGGGCGACGGAAGTCGTGCCCGTACTGCAAGGACAAGATCGACCGCGTCGACTACAAGGACGTCGGGACGCTCCGCCGCTTCGTGTCGGAGCGGGGGAAGATCCGCTCCCGCCGGATCACGGGCGCCTGCCGCCGCCACCAGCGGCAGATCGCGCAGGCCGTCAAGCGCGCCCGCGAACTCGCTCTTCTGCACTACGTCTCCGACGAGCGGCCCGAGCGCGACGAGCGCGGTGGACGCGGGCGGGACCGGGACCGGGACCGCTGACGTGCCGCAGGCGATCCTCCTCCAGGACGTCGACGCCCTCGGCGCCCGCGGCGACGTCATCGACGTCAGTCCGGGCTACCTGCGCAACTTCCTGATCCCGCGCAAGCTGGCCGAGCCAGCCACGCGCGGCTCGATCGAGGCGGCGCAGCGCCGCATGGAGGCCGCCGAGCGCGCCCAGCGCGAGTCCGTGGCCCGCGCCGAGGAGAACGCGGCGCTGCTGACCCGCACCGTTCTCACCATCCGCCAGCAGGCCGGCGACGACGGCCGCCTGTTCGGCTCGGTGACGACGCAGGACATCGCCGACGCCATCCGCGAGGCCCGGGGCCTGCGGATCGACAAGCGCAAGGTCCACCTCGACGAGCCGATCAAGCACGTCGGGACGCACATGGTCGTCGTGGAGGTCGCCGACGGCGTGACCGCCACCGTGAAGACCATGGTCGTCGAGTCCGCGTAGCGGACGCCCGCCGAGCGCCGTCCGCGCCGTCGCGCGGAGAGAGCGGGAACTTCCCACGCCCGCCGCCGCGCCGGCCGCTACCGTCGAACGACGTCCGGGCCGTCCCCCCCGATCGCACCTCATGGCCACCGTCGAACAGCCCCAGGCCGCTCCGCCGCCGCACAACCTCGACGCCGAGCAGTCGGTGCTCGGGGCGATCCTGCTCAGCGACCGGACGATGTACGGGCTCATCATCGAGGACGGCCTCGCCCCGGAGGACTTCTACCGCGAGCAGCACCGCATCGTCTTCCGGGCGATGCTCGATCTCTACAACGAGGGCTCGTCGATCGACACCATCACCCTCGTCGACAAGCTGCGCTTGGGCGGGCGCCTCGCCGAGGCGGGCGGCGAGGCCGGCGTCGACGCGCTCGCCGGCAGCGTCCCGGCAGTCGGGAACCTGCGCCAGTACGCCCAGATCGTCAAGGAGACCTCGCTCCTGCGGCGCCTGCTCGGAGCGGCGTTCGAGATCCAGTCGAGCGTCCGCGGCCACGAGGCCGCGCCGCGCGACCTGCTCGCCCGGGCCGAGAAGACGATGTTCGAGATCGCCCTGGACGACCGCCAGCGCGACTTCCGTCACGTCCACGACGTCCTCCTCACCGAGATCGACAAGCTCCAGGAGCTGTCGCGCCAGCGCCAGCCCATCACGGGCACGCCCAGCGGGTTTGGCGACCTCGACGAGATCACCGGCGGCTTCCAAGAGGGCAACCTCATCATCATCGCCGCGCGCCCGTCGATGGGGAAGTCGGCGCTGGTGACCAACATGGCCGAGAACGCCGCGCTCGGAGCGGGCAAGCCGGTCGCCCTCTTCTCGCTCGAGATGGCCGAGTCGGAGCTCGCGCAGCGGTTCGTCGCGTCGCAGGCGGCCGTGCCCGGCGACGACCTTCGCAAGGGCCGCGTGGCGGACACGAAGTGGCCTGGCATCCTCGAGGCCAGCCAGCGCCTCTCCGAGTCGCCGCTCTACGTCGACGACACCAGCGACCTCGGCGTGCTCGAGGTCCGGGCCAAGGCCCGGCGGCTCCACAACCTCTGCCAGCCCCAAGGCGGCCTGGGCCTGATCATCATCGACTACCTCCAGCTCATGCGGCCGGACGGTCGCACCGAGAACCGCGTCGAGCAAGTCGGCCAGATGAGCCGCGGGCTCAAGATCCTCGCCGG
>CAZEKK010000071.1:0-10481 GCA_964512905.1 uncultured Solirubrobacteraceae bacterium | reverse complement strand
GCCGCTGGATCTACCTGACCGGCTACACGACGCTTCACGCGCTCGTGCCGGTCAAGGCCGCCAAGTAGCAGCGCTCGGCAGGCTCACCTGCGTGAGCGGGCAGCCCTGCCGCGACCGCCCCACCGACGGTGCCGGTCGATCTGCCGCCGCGGCGTCAGTGCCCTGCCGGCTCGCGCACCGGCACGCCGGCAGCAGCGATCGCGGCCTTGGCCTCCGCGACGGTGTGCTGGCCATAGTGGAAGATCGAGGCCACGAGCACGGCGTCGGCCCCGGCCTGCAGCCCTTCCACGAGGTGGGCGAGCGTGCCGGCGCCGCCGGAGGCGATGACCGGCACGTCCACGGCCTCGGCGACAGCTCGGATCAGCTCGAGGTCGTAGCCGTCCTCGGTCCCGTCGCGGTCCATGCTCGTGAGGAGGATCTCCCCCGCGCCCAGTCCAACCGCCTCCCGGGCCCAGGCCACGGCGTCACGGCCGGTCGGCGTGCGCCCCCCGGCTACCACGACCTCCCAGCCGCCCGCCGGGCGGCGCCGGGCGTCGACCGCGAGCACCACGCACTGCGCGCCGAAGACCTCGGCCAGATCGGAGACGAGCGCTGGCCGCGCCACGGCGGCGGAGTTCACCGAGACCTTGTCGGCACCGGCGTCCAGCACCGCCTGCGCGTCGGCCACCGACCGGATGCCGCCGCCGATCGTGAACGGCACGAACACGTCGTCAGCGGTCCGCCGCGCCAGGTCGACGATCGTGTCGCGCTTCTCGTGGGTCGCGGTGATGTCGAGGAAGACGAGCTCGTCGGCCCCGGCGGCGTCGTACGCGGTCGCCAGGGCGACGGGGTCGCCGGCATCGCGGATGTCGACGAAGTTCGTGCCCTTCACGACGCGGCCGGCGTCGACGTCCAGGCACGGGATCACGCGCTTGTAGTGCATCAGCGCGCCCGCAGGGCGGCCTGGCCCTCGGCGACCGTGAAGCGGCCCTCGTAAAGCGCCTTGCCGACGATGACGCCGGCGAGGTTCACCTGGCGCAGCGCGGCCAGCGCCCGCAAGTCGTCGGCCGAGCCGATGCCGCCGGAGTAGATGAACTTGCCGCGCACGACGTCCGCGATCCGGCGCACCTCGTCGAGGTCGGGCCCGTCGAGCATCCCGTCGTGCTCGACGTTCGTGTAGACGAAGCTCGACACGCCGCGATCCTGCAGACGGCCGATCACCGCCTCCGCGGGCATCTGGGTCGTCTCGGTCCAGCCGGCCGTCGACACGAAGCCGGCACGGACGTCGACCGACACGAGCATGCGCGCCTCGTACGCGCTCACCACGTCGTCGAGGAATTCGACGTCGGCGTAGGCCGCCGTGCCGAGGATCACGCGCTCGGCCCCGGCCTTCAGCGCGTCGCGGACCGCCGGCAGCGAGCGCAGCCCGCCGCCGACCTGGACCGGGACGTCCACGGCGGCGGCGATGCGCCGCACGTGGTCGAGGTTGCGCGGCTCGCCGCTGCGGGCCCCGTCGAGATCGACGACGTGCAGGAACCGCGCGCCGGCCTGCACCCACTGCGTCGCCGCGGCAAGGGGATCCTCCGCGTACACCGTCTTGTCCTCGAAGCGCCCCTGGACGAGGCGCACCGCAGCCCCGTCGAGGATGTCGATCGCCGGCAGCAGGATCACGCGCCGCCTCCCGGTCCGGGCACGACGCCGGTCACGCCGCGACGCGGGCGCAGATCGCGGCGAAGTTCTCGAGCAGGGCGAGCCCGTGCGTCGAGGACTTCTCCGGGTGGAACTGGACGCCGAAGACCGGTTCGCGCGCCACGGCAGAGACGAACGGTCCGCCGTAGTCGCCCTCGCCGAGCACGTCGGCCGGATCGCCCGGGGCGGCGACGAAGGAATGCACGTGGTAGAAGGCGCACGCCGCGGGGAGGCCGGCGGTCAGCGCCGACGGGCGCCGCCACGTGACGCGGTTCCAGCCGATGTGGGGGATCCGCAGGCCCCCGGCGGGCAACGCCCGCACCTCGCCCGGCAGCAGGCCAAGGCCCGCTGCTCCGCCAAGTTCGGTGGTCGAGTCGAAGAGCACCTGCATCCCGAGGCAGATGCCGAGGAGCGGCATGCCGGCGGCGACCTGCTCGCGGACGACCTCGTCCAGGCCGAGGCGTCCGAGCGCCGCCATCGCCGCCGGGAACGCGCCGACGCCCGGCAGCACCAGGCCGTCGCACGCCGCCAGGTCGTGGGGATCGGCCGAGATCGACGCCCGCGCGCCGACGTGCGCGAGCGCCTTCTCGACCGAGCGCCGATTTCCCATCCCGTAGTCGACGATGCCGATCCGCACGCCGGTCACGCGAGCACGCCCTTCGTGCTGGGAATCCCGGTCTCGCCGGGATCGATGACCACTGCCGCGCGCAGTGCGCGCGCGAACGCCTTGAACGCCGCCTCGATCATGTGGTGGGCGTTCGTGCCGGCCTCCACGGTGAGATGGAGCGTCAGGCGGCCGCTCGACGCCACCGCCCGGAAGAACTCCTCGGCCAGGTCGTGGTCGAACTCGCCGATCGTCCCGGGCGGCAGCGGCGCCTGGACCGCGCAGAAGGGCCGGCCCGAGAGGTCGATCGCGCACGACGCGCGCGCCTCGTCCATCGGCACGGTGGCCTGGCCGTAGCGGGCGATGCCGGCGCGGTCGCCGAGCGCCTCGTGGAGCGCCTGGCCGAAGCAGATTCCGGTGTCCTCGACGGTGTGGTGGGCGCCCGTCTGCAGGTCGCCGCGCACCGACACGTCGAGATCCAGGCCGCCGTGCCGGGCCAGGAGATCGAGCATGTGGTCGAAGAACCCGACCCCGGTGCGGCGCTCGCCGAAGCCGGTCCCGTCCAGGGCGAGCGTCAGACGGACGTCCGTCTCCTTCGTGGTGCGGATGACCTCGCTGGCGCGGCTCATGGCGCGCCATTCTCGCGCATGCGCGCCTCCATCGACTCGGCGTGCACGACGAACCCCTCGGCCCGGGCCAGCGCAGCGCCGGCCGGAGCCAGCGCGCTGGCAGCGCCTCCAATGCGGACCTCGGACATTCGGCGGCGGAACGCGCGCGGCGACAGGCCGGAGGCGAACCGGGCGCTCCCGCCGGTCGGCAGGACGTGATTCGAGCCCGCGACGTAGTCCGAGAACGCCGTGCCGGCGGACGCGCCGACGAGCAGGCAGCCGGCACGGCGGACGTGCGGGGCCAGGGCCTCGGCCCGCGGACCGGCCAGTTCCAGGTGCTCGGGAGCGAATGCCTCCGCGAAGGCCAGCGCATCGTCGAGGCCGGCGGCCTCGAGCAGGACGACGGCGGCGGGATCGGCGGTGGGGCGGTCCGGGGCGAGGCGGTCGATCGCCGCCGCGACGGCGTCGAGCGCGGCCACGGCGTCCGACGCGGCGGCCACGACGGTCGCGGGGCCGTGCTCGGCCTGCGCCAGCAGGTCCAGCGCGACCGCCTCCGGCGGCGCGGACTCGTCGAGGATCACGACGAGGTCGCTCGGCCCGGCAAAGGAATCGATGCCCACGATCCCGCAGACCTGCCGCTTGGCCTCCTGCACGTAGAGGCTGCCCGGGCCGACGATGACGTCCACTCGCGGCACTGCGGCGGTCCCGTGGGCGAGCGCGGCAATCGCCTGCGCCCCGCCCATCCGATAGGCCTCCCCGACGTCGCAGAGCGCGCACGCCGCCAGGATCACCGGGTGGACGTCGCCGTCGGGCCCGGGGGGCGCGCACACGGCGACGGCCTCGACACCGGCGGCCCGCGCGGTCACGGCGCCCATCACGACGGTGCTCGGATAGGGCGCGCGCCCGCCCGGCACGTAGACGGCCGCGCGGGCGACGGGCACCTCGCGCAGCACGATGCGCTGCCCGGCCGCGAGCACGACCTCGCGGTCCTGGGCGACCCCTGCCGCGGCGACCGCGGAGACGTTCTCGATCGCCGCCTCCAATCCGGCGCGCACCCCCGGGTCCAGGGCGTCCAGGGCCGCAATCAGCGCGTCAGCCTCGACCCGCAGCGGTCGCGGCGGCGCGCCCCCGGTGTCGAACCGCCGCGTCGCCTCGAGCACGGCCGCGTCGCCGCGGGCCGCCACGTCGGCGACGATCTCGGCGACTGGCGCCGCAACCGACGCGGCATCGGGCGCCAGCGACCGCGCCCGCTGCGCCGCGGCGGCCGGGTCGCCGTCCGGCCCCCATCGCTCAACCCGCACGGAGCCGCTCCACGATCTCGTCGATCGCCGCCGCCTTGAGCTTGTGGGCGACGGGGTTGGCGATCAGGCGTGCGGTGCAGATCGCGATCTCCTCGCGCTCCACGAGTCCGTTCTCCGCGAGCGTCGTCCCGGTGGCAGTCAGGTCGACGATCGCCTCCACCAGGCCGGTCAGCGGCGCGAGTTCGACCGACCCCTTGACCTCGACGATCTCGGCCTGCCGGCCGGTCGCCTCGAAGTGGCGCAGGGCGGTGGCCGGGTACTTCGTGGCGACGCGCATGATGCCGAGGCGGCGCAGGGCCGCGGCTGCCGGATCGGGCCCGGCGACGGTGGCCAGGATCATCCGGCAGCGCCCGAAGCCGAGGTCCAGCAGTTCGTAGACGCCTCGGCCGTCCTGCTCGACGAGGACATCCTTGCCGGTGATGCCGAGATCGGCGGCGCCGGCCTCGACGTAGGTCGGCACGTCGGACGGTCGCATCGTGATGATCCCGGCGTCGGCGAAGAGCAGCTTGCGGTCGTTGGCGCGGACCTCGGCGGTGTCGACGCCGAGACGGTCGAGGGCGTCGAGCGCCGGCGCGAGAAGGGCGCCGCGCGGGACGGCGACGGTCAGGCCGTTGAGCGGGCTCACGCGGGCGCCGCCTCCTCGGCGGCCAGGGCGATGTGCACCCGTTCGACGGTCAGGGCGAAGCCGGCAGCCGGCAGCGGGCGGCCGAAGCGCCCCAGCAGGTCGTCGTAGCGGCCGCCGCCCCCGAGCGGCACGCCGAGCGCCGGATCGTAGATCTCGAAGACGGCGCCCGTGTAGTAGTCGAGCGAGCGCACGAGCCCGAGGTCGACGATGACCCGGTCGGCGACCTCGGGCGGCAGGAGCGCGACGACTGCGCGCATGCCGTCCAGCGCCGCGCCGGCCAGTGCCACGGCATCGTCGAGCACCTCCGGCCCGCCCCGGATCTGCGGGACTCGCAGCAGCGCCTCGGCGTCGCCCGCGGACAGCCCGAGGCCGGCGATCTCGCGCTCGAGGCCGGCGAAATCGCGGGTCTGCAGTTCGTGCAGCAGCGGCGCCCGGGCCGCGTCCCCGACGCCGACCGCGTCCAGCAGCGCTGGGTAGAGCGCGACGTCCCCCATGCCCACGCGGTAGCGCGCAAGCCCCACCGCGTCCAGCGTGGCGCACAGCACGCTGAGCGCCTCGGCGGTGCCGTCCGGCGACGGCGCGCCGATCAGCTCGATGCCGGCCTGCAGGAACTCGCGCGACTGCCCGCGCTGCGGTCGCACGCCGCGGTAGGCGTGCGCCAGGTAGCAGAAGCGCAGCGGCGGCTCGGCGCCGGCGTAGCGGGTCGCGGCGACCCGGGCGATCGGCACGGTCATGTCGGACCGCAGCACGAGCACCTCACCGTCCTCGTCGAAGAGGCGGTACGCCGGCTGGGCGCCCGGCCCGGCCGCGGCCAGCGTCGCCTCGTACTCGAGCGCCGGCGTGGCGACCTCTCCGTACCCCCGCGCGGTGAAGACGTCGAGGATCCGGCCAGTGATGGTCCGCAGTTCGCCCATCTCCTCGGGCAGGACGTCGCGCGTCCCGCTCGGGATCGGGTGCATCGGTGGCGTGAAGGAGTCGTCGATCGGCATGGGTGGTCGATCTGGCAGGGGCGGACGCGTGCGCGGGCCGCTGGGCTACGCGTGCACCGGCTCCGTGGCGACACGCTCGATGCGTGCGCCGAGGTCGCGCAGCCGCTCGTCGATCCGCTCGTAGCCACGGTCGATCTGGCGGATGTTGCCGATCTCGCTCGAGCCCTCCGCGCACAGCGCGGCGATCAGCATCGCCATCCCGGCACGGATGTCGGGGGACTCCAGGCGCTCGCCGCGCAGGCGCGCCGGCCCGGTCACGATGGCCCGATGCGGGTCGCACATCACGATGTCGGCACCCATCAGGACGAGCTTGTCGGTGAAGATCATCCGGTTCTCGAACATCCACTCGTGGACGAGCACCGAGCCCTGTGCCTGCGTCGCCAGCGCGATCGCGATCGACGTGAGGTCGGCGGGGAAGGCCGGCCAGGGGCCGTCCTGGATCTTCGACTTGTACTCGCCGGCGTCGCGTTCGATGGCCAGGCGCTGGCCGCCGGGCACGACGACGTCGGCCCCGTCCAGTTCGGAGTGCAGCCCGAGGCGGCCGAACACCAGGCGGATCATCCGCAGGTCGTCCGGCACGGTGTCGGTGATGCGCACGTGGCCGCCCGTCACGCCGGCGAGCGCCATGAAGCTGCCGATCTCGATGTGGTCGGGCGCGACGTCGTGCTCGCACCCCCCGAGTTCCCGGAGGCCCGTCACGGTCAGCACGTTGGATCCGATGCCGTGGACGCTGGCGCCCATCTTGGCCAGCATCCGGGCGAGATCCTGGACGTGCGGCTCGCACGCGGCGTTCCCGATCACCGTGGTGCCGGGCGTCAGCGCCGCCGCCATCAGGGCGTTCTCGGTGGCCATGACCGACGGCTCGTCCATGAACACGTCGCCCGGCCGCAGCCCTCCGCTGGGCGCGCTCACGACGATGTCGCGGCCGAACTCCACGGTGGCCCCGAGCTCGCGGAAGGCGTCGAGGTGCGGATCCAGCCGGCGGCGCCCGATCACGTCCCCGCCCGGCGGCGGCATGTCGGCGCGCCCGAAGCGCGCGAGCAGCGGGCCGGCGAGCAGGAACGAGGCGCGAATCCGGGCCGCGTGCGCGCGATCGACGGCCGTACGGTCGACATCGGCGCCGCACAGGGTGACCTCGTTGTCGGAGCGCCACTCGACCGAGACGCCGAGCGCCGCCAGCAGCGCGAGCAGCGCTTCGACGTCGCGGATGCGCGGGACGTTGCGCACGACGATCTCCTCGGACGTGAGGACCGAGCAGGCGAGGATGGGCAGCGCTCCGTTCTTGTTTCCGGACGGCACGACCGTGCCGGACAGCGGTACGCCGCCTTCGATGACGAACTTCTCCATGGGCGGGATGGCGCGCCGGGAACCTGGGACCGCGGAGGCTGCCGCCGGCGAACGCTGGGCTAGGGTACCAATCATGCCGAGCACTCTTTCGCGCGACGAGGCCTGGACCCTGTTCTGCGAATGGACGGCGTCGGCCTCGCTGCGCCGCCACGTGCTGGCCGTGGAGGCCGCCATGCGGGCCTACGCCAGGCGATTCGGCGAGGACGAGGAGCTCTGGGGCATCACCGGGCTGCTGCACGACCTCGACTACGAGCGCCACCCCGACCTCGAAACCGGCCACCCGCGGATGGCGCTGGAGGAACTCGAGGCGTGCGGGTACCCGCCCGAGCTGGTGCGCGCGGTCGCCTCGCACGCGGACTTCATGGGCGTCTCACGGGACTCGCTGATGGAGAAGACGCTGTATGCGGTCGACGAGCTGTCGGGCTTCGTCCTCGCGGTCGCCTACGTCCGCCCGGAAGGCCTGCACGGCATGACCCCGAAGTCGGTGAAGAAGAAGATGAAGACGCCGGCCTTCGCCGCGGCGGTCGACCGTGACGCCCTGCGGGCAGGGGCCGAGGACCTCGGCGTGGATTTCGACGAGCACCTCGCGATCGTCATCGGGGCGCTGGACGCGGAGTCCGACGTCCTGCTCCCCGATCGCCAGGGCTGACGCCGATGGCGGCGCCGCTCACCATCACGGTGCTGGAGGGCGACCAGACCGGCCAGGAACTGCTGGAGCAGGCGCTGCGGGTGCTCGACCCCGCGGTGCTCGGCGTCGACTTCACCCTCGAGCGGTTCGACCTCTCGCTCGCGCGCCGCCGGGAAACCGGCAACGCGGTCGTCCACGAGGCGGCCGCGGCGATGCGGGCGTCGGGCTTTGGCATCAAGGCCGCCACGATCACCCCTGAGGGGGCCGCTGACGTCGGCTCGCCCAACCGGATCCTCCGCGAGGCCGTCGACGGCACGGTGATCATCCGCACCGGGCGTCGCATCCCGTCGGTGACGCCCATCGCCGGCGTGCACTTCCCGATCTCGATCGTGCGGATGGCCGTCGAGGACGCCTACGGCGCGGAGCAGTGGCGCGAGGGCGAGGCCGGCGGCGTCGCCGAGGTGGCCTTCCGCACCGAGCGGATCACCCGCGGCACGTGCCGCGGCGTCGCCGAATACGCGTTCCGCACCGCCCGCAGGATGGGCGGGCGAGTCTACGGCGGGCCGAAGTGGACGGTCTCGCCGGTGTACGAGGGGATGCTCAAGGAGGAGATGGACGCCGCCGCGGCGCGGCACCCGGACGTCGCCTACCAGCCGGTGCTCATCGACGCCACGTACGCCGGCCTGATCTCCGGCGCCGCCGACGCGCCGCTCGTCGTGCCCGCGCTCAACCGCGACGGCGACTGCCTATCGGACCTGGTCATGCCGATGTTCGGCTCGATCGCGGGCGCGGAGTCCGTGCTGCTGGCGTTCGACGACACGCTCGAGACGCGCGTGGCCATGGCCGAGGCGCCGCACGGCACCGCGCCGGCGCTCGAGGGCAAGGACCTCGCGAATCCGATGGCCATGATCCTCGCGGCGGGTGCGATCCTGCGCTACGCAGCCGACGCGAGCCGCCCGCAGGCCGAGGCCGCCTCGCGGGCCATCTACGAGGCCGTGCTCGAGGCCGCCGCGGCCGGCGTCAGAACTCCGGATCTCGGCGGCGGGGCGACGACGACGGGCTTCACGTCGGACGTGATCGACCGGATCCGCACCAAGCTCGAGGTCTGGTCCTCGCTCGGCACGTCGGTGTGAGGGGGCGGAGCTGAGCGGCCGGCCTCGCGCGGCTCCGAACCCGCGCGCCCCCGCCTTCGCCCCGCTCACGCGCCGCCGCGACCGCCCGGCTCCCTGGCAACGACTCGGGCCGACTCCTCCGTCCGCGCGCCGGCGGCCCCGGCCCGCCCTGCCCTGCGCCCGACGGGCAGGCCGGCCGAGGCCCGGACAGGGTCGCGCATGTGCGCCCGCCGGCGCCGGCGGTAGATCCAGCGCTGAAGCCCGAGCGTGGTGATCCCCGCGACGAGGATGCAGGCGAGGTTGATGGCCAGCGTCGCCATCGACCCGCGCCACGACGACCAGTCGCCGTAGGCGGCCGAGACGGCGATGTTCGCCGCGGCCGGGATCGTCGTGACCGAGATGAGCACGCCGATCAGCGCGCCCGACTTCGCGGACGTCAGCGAAAGCATGCCCGCGACGCCGGCGCAGAACGCCACGAAGAAGGAGAAGAAGTCCGGGCTCGAGATGATCGTCGCGAGGCTGTGGCTGGACTCGTCGAACGTGTCCGGTGTGGCACCGGTCCAGATGAAGAGCAGCGTGATCAGCCAGGTGACCGTGATCCCGAACGGGAACCCGACCGCCAAGGCGAGGAACGACCGCCGGGCGACCGCGCGCCGGCCCGCGACCGCCGCCACGCAGAAGCCGGCGATCGGGCCGAACTCCGGGCCGACGATCATCGCCCCGATGATCAGGATCGGCGAGTCGAGGAAGATGCCCACCGCGGAGATCAGCATCGCGAGCGCCATGAAGGACAGAAACGTGGCCGACAGCTCGGCCTCCGCGGACGTGCGCTCCTCCACCTGCTCCCAGATGACGGCGTCGCCGGGGAGGCCCGGGACCGCCGCTTCGGCCGCAGCGGCCGCGGCCGAGAGCTGGGAGTCGATCGACTCGAGGGCGATCGACCCGGTGCGATGGATGTCCAGTTCCCGCAGGTCGGCGAGGATCACGCTCGCCTCCTCGCGGGGCACGTCGCAGATGATCACGTCGCCGTCTGGTCGCGACGCGACGCCGGGCAGATGGATGAGGTTGCACACGCCCGGGGTGCCCGACAGCAGGGCGAACGCGTTCGCCGCGGCGTCGGGCGGAGCGACGATCCGGACCTGGATCATGCGGGCGCGGCGTCGGCCACCGTCAGGGTGAACGGGGCGAGTGCCTCCCGCGCCCAGGCCGGGATCGGCATCGGCCTCTTCGTTGCCGGGTCGACGAAGACGTGGACCACCGTTGCGCGCACCAGCACCTCCTCGTGCCGGCAGATCTCAACCGCGCTCGTCATGCTCTTCCCGCCCAGCCGCTGGACGGCGATCCGCACCTCGAGCACGTCGTCGGCGCGGGCCGGGGCCGCGAACGTGAGGTGCAGGTCGACGACCATCACGTCGGCGCCGCCCCGCACGAGTTCGTCGTACGAGCCAATGGCCGCACGCCACAGCTCGGTGACCGCGTCGTCGATGTAGGTCACGTAGTGGCCGTGGAACGCGACCCCTTGGGGATCGGCCTCCGCGTAGCGGACACGCATCCGGTGCGTCACGGGCTCGCCCACGGGCGCCACCCTACCGCTCCGGC
>CAZEKK010000070.1:0-10490 GCA_964512905.1 uncultured Solirubrobacteraceae bacterium | reverse complement strand
GTCGACGCCGGTCGCAGCCGGTGCATGTACGTGCACCTCACCCTCGTGCCCTACATCGGGCACGCGGGGGAGCTCAAGACCAAGCCCACGCAGCACTCGGTGAACGAACTGCGGCGGATCGGCATCGCGCCGGACATGGTCATCTGCCGTTCCGAGAGCGCGCTGTCGCGGGAGATCCGGCGCAAGATCGCTCTGTTCGCGAGCCTTCCGGAGGAGGCGGTCGTCTCGGCGCGCGACGTGGACAACATCTACAAGGTCCCGCTGAACTTCCGCGACGAGCACGTCGACGCCTTCATCGTGGACCAGCTTCGGCTCGACGCCCCGCCGCCCGACATGACCGGGTGGGAGGCGCTCATCGCCCGCGCCGACGGGGCCACCGACACGGTCAGGATCGCGCTGGTCGGCAAGTACGTCCAGCTCCACGACGCCTACCTGTCGGTCGTCGAGTCGCTGCGGCACTCGGGCTTCGAGCACGGCTGCCGCGTCGAGATCGACTGGGTCGACTCCGAGGCGCTCACTCCCGCCGATGCTCCCGCCCGGCTGGCCGGCGCCGACGGCGTGCTGATCCCCGGCGGGTTCGGCGGACGGGGCATCGAGGGGAAGATCGCCGCGGCCCGCGTCGCCCGCGAGCAGGAGATCCCCTACCTGGGCATCTGCCTCGGGATGCAGATCGCCGTCGCCGAGTTCGCCCGCCACGCCGCCGGCATGGACGGCGCCAACTCGACCGAGTTCGACCCCGAAACGCCGTTCCCGGTCATCGACCTCCTGCCCGAGCAGAAGGAGGTCGCGGACATGGGCGGCACGATGCGCCTCGGCGCCGACCCGGTGAAGGTCCACGAGGGGACGCGGGCCCGCGAGATCTACGGCGAGGCAGTCGTCTACGAGCGCCACCGACACCGCTATGAGGTCAACAACCTCCTGCGGCGCCGCCTCGAGGCCGCGGGCCTGCGCATCTGCGGGACCTCGCCGGACGAGCGCCTGGTCGAGATGATCGAGCTGCCCGGGCACCCGTTCTTCGTCGCCTCCCAGTTCCACCCCGAGTTCAAGTCGCGGCCCGAGCGCCCGGCGCCGCTGTTCCGCGAGTTCGTCCGGGCCGCGTCGGCGCGGGCCGGCGAGCGGGCGCCCGAGGGCGAGCCGACCGTGGTCCGCGCGGAGGCCGCCGGCGGCGAGCCGGCGCACCCGTGAGCCTGGCGCCGACCCGGTCGTGAGCCGCGCGACGCCCGACGAGCGCCGCTGGCTCGGCGAGTCCTTCGCCGCCCTGTGCCGGATTCCGAGCCCGTTCGGGCGCGAGCGGGCGTGCGCCGACGCGGTGGCCGCCGAACTCGCCGGGCTGGGCCTCGCCGCGACCGAGGACGGCAGCGCCGCCGCCGCCGGGGCCGAGTGCGGCAACCTGCTCACGCGAATCGACGGCGCCGCCGACGCTCCCGGGATCCTCCTGTGCGCGCATCTGGACACCGTGGCGCTCGCCGCGCCCGTGGAGCCGGTGGTCGACGACGGACGCTGGTGCAACGCGAACGCCGGCATCCTCGGCGCCGACAACAAGGCGGCCGTCGCGGCGCTCCTGGCGGCCGCCCGCCGGTGGGCCGCGACGCCGCCGGCCGTGCCGGTCGAACTCCTCTTCACGGTCTCGGAGGAGAACGCGCTGGCCGGCGCCAAGGCGTTCGACGTGGCCGCGCTGGGCAGCGCCTTCGGCTACGTGCTCGATCACGCGACGCCGATCGGCGAGATCGTGCTCGCCTCGCCGACGTACTACCGGATCGAGGCCGAGATCCACGGCACCGCGGCGCACGCGGGCATCCGCCCCGAGCATGGGCGCAGCGCGATCGCCGCCGCGGCGGCGGCGGTAGCCCGGATGCCGCTGGGGCGCCTCGACTCCGAGACGACCGCGAACGTCGGGTCGATCGAGGGCGGCGGCCCGTCGACGAACGTCGTGCCCGATCGCTGCCGCCTGCTGGCCGAGGCACGCTCGCTCGACGCTGCCCGGGCAGAGGCCGTCGTCGCCGAGATCGTCGACGCGCTCCAGGATGGCGCCGACGCCGAGCACTGCGACGCGGACGTGTCGGTGCAGCGCCTCTTCAACGGCTACCGGACCCGGCGCGGCGCGCCGGCGGTGGTGGCCGCAGAGGCCGCGCTGCGCGCCTGCGGGCACGTGCCGCGCCACATCGTCACCGGCGGGGGCTCGGACGCGAACGCCTTCGAGGCCCAGGGGTTCTCGTGCGTGAACCTCGCGAACGGCACCGAGCGCAACCACGAGCCGACCGAGGCGGTCAGCGTCGCCGCCCTCGAGCAGATGCTCGACGTCGTCCTGGCGCTGCCCGCCGCCGCGGCGGCCGCGCTCGCGGCCGCCGCCGCCGTGGCAGACGGGCCGGAGGCCGCCGCGGACCCGGGCGCCGCGGCAGACGGGCCGGAGGCCGCCGCGGGCCCGCGGGTCGCGGCCGAGGCCCCTGCCGGCCCCGAACACGACGGCGCGCCGTGCTGAAGCTGCGCCGCGGCACGGTCGTGCGGGCGGGCGACCCCGAGGATCCGATGCAGCGCCTCGAGATCGAAGTCGCCGGCGAGCGGCGCGAGGCGATCGCCGACGTGGGCTTGGTCGGCCCGTCTTCGGCGGGCGACGACGTCGTCGTGAACACCGAGGCGCGCGACCTCGCGCTCGGCTCGGGCGGGTTCGACATCGTCCACGTGAACCTGAGCCGCGGCTGCGACGGTGCGGGCGTGTCCGGCGCCCACGTGATGAAGCTCAACTACACGAGCCTGCAGCACGCGGTGCTGCCCGTCGAAGGGGAGGCGCTGGCACTCCCGCTGGGACGCCCGGCGGCCGTGTTCGGCCTTCACGGCCAGCTGGCGCCGCTCGCGTGGGCGTTCGGCCAGGCGGCGCCCGGTGCCGCGCTGGGATACGTGCAGACCGCCGGTGGGGCGCTGCCGGGCGGCCTCTCCGGCGTGGTCCGCGACCTCCTGGCCCGCGAGCTGCTCGCGGGCCACCTCACGGCCGGCCCGGCCTTCGGCGGCGAGGCCGAGGCGATCACCACGGCGGGCGCGATCCATCACGGCCTGGCCGAGCGCGGGTGGGGTGCGGTCGTGTGCGGCCCGGGCCCGGGCATCCTCGGCTCGGGCTCGGCGCTCGGCCACGGCGGGATGGTGGCGATGGACACCGCGCACGTCGCGCTCGCGCTCGGCTGCCGGACCCTCGTCGTGGCCCGGATGTCGGGCGGCGACCCCCGGCCGCGCCACCGGGGCGTCTCGCACCACTCCCGCACGGTGCTCGATCTCCTGCTCGCCCCGGTGACCGTCGCCCTGCCCGACGGCTTCGACGGAGAGGTCGGCGACCGCCACGACGTGCGGACGGTGCGCGCGGACCTCGACGGGTACCGGGCAAGCGGGCTGCCCGCGACCACGATGGGCCGGAGCCTGGACGAGGATCCCGCCTTCTTCGCCGCCGCGCTGGCCGCGGGCACCGTGCTCGCAGGGCTTCGGACGGAGGCGGGCGCGTGAGCCGCTACGAGCGCCTCGGCGGCGAGGTGAAGTTCGAAGGCCGGATCGGGACCGTGCGGGTCGACCGCTTCCGGCACGAGGACGGGGCGGTCGTGGAGCGCGAGGTCGTCGACCTGCCCGGTGCGGTGGGGATCGTCGCCCACGACGACCTGCACGTGTGGCTGATCCGCCAGCCGCGGGAGGCGACGGGGGAGGGGGCGCTGCTGGAGATCCCCGCTGGCCGCCTCGACGTCGACGGCGAGGCGCCGCTCGACGCCGCCCGCCGCGAACTTGCCGAGGAGATCGGGCGGTCGGCGCGGACCTGGGAGCCGCTCGTGAGCTTCTACTCCAGCCCCGGGTTCACGAACGAGCGCGTCCACCTGTTCGCGGCCACCGATCTCGAGGAGTCGCACGTCCGCCCGGACGACGAGGAGCGCATCGAGGTCGTCGCCTGGCCGCTCGACGATCTCGACGGCGCGATCGCCGCCTGCGAGGACTCAAAGAGCCTGATCGGGCTGCTGTGGCTGCGCGACTCCCGGGCCGGCACGCCGCCCGGCGATTCCGCCGCGTAGGGCTGGGCGGCGGGTTGCACCGGCGAGGACGAGGACCGCGGGTGCCGAACCTGCCTGCATGGCGATCACTCCGGCGCCCGCCGCGGCGCGCCCGTTCAACGACCTCGTCCTCGACTTCCTCGCCTACCTGGAACTCGAGCGCGGCCTGTCGCGCAACACGCTGGAGGCGTATCGCACCGACCTGCTCCAGTTCGGCGTGCACCTCGAGGGCGTCGGCGTCAGCGCGCTCGGCGCCAGCCATTCGGATCTGACCGCGTTCGTCACCGGCCTGGCCGCCGGTGCCGGCGGTCGCCGGCCGGTGGGGCCGGCGACCGTGCAGCGCAAGGTCGCCTGCCTGCGCTCCTTCTATCGCCACCTGCGCCGCGAGGGCATCCTCGAGGCCGATCCGACCGCCGACCTGCGGGCGCCGAAGAAGAGTCAGCGCTTGCCGCAGGTGCTCTCGCGCGCCGAGATCGCGCGCCTGCTCGCCGCCCCCCGCGGGACCGACGCCGGGGCGCTGCGCGACCGGGCGCTGCTGGAGCTGATGTACGCCTGCGGCCTGCGCGCCTCCGAGGCCGTGGGCCTGGAGGTCGGCGACGTCGATCTCGACGCCGGGATCCTGCGGACCTACGGGAAGGGGTCCAAGGAGCGCCTGGTTCCCGTGGGCCGCGAGGCCGTCGGGGCCGTGCGCGCCTACCTCGAGCGCGGCCGGCCACGACTCGTGAGCGACCCGGCGGTCCGCACGCTCTTCCTCAACCGCCGCGGCGGGAGCCTCACGCGCCAGGGCCTCTACAAGATCGTCCAGCGCCACGCCCGCGCCGCCGGCCTGCACCAGAAGATGAGCCCGCACACGCTGCGCCACACCTTCGCGACGCACCTCCTCGCCGGCGGCTGCGACCTGCGCTCGGTGCAGGAGATGCTCGGCCACGCCGACATCGCCACGACGCAGATCTACACGCACCTGTCTGCGGAGCGCCTCAAGGACGCCTACCACGCGGCCCACCCGCGGGCCAGCCGGGCCTGATCGCGCGGCGTCGCGCCGCTGCCGCGCCGCCGCGGCGGCGGCCGGCCGCCGCAGGCGCGCTGGGATACTGGCGCCGGTGCCCGAGCTTCCCGAGGTCGAGACGATCCGCCGCGCCCTGGCTCCCCGCCTCGAGGGACGGCGCCTCGCGACGGTCGAGATCCTCGACCCGCGCTGGAGCCGGCCGCTCGCCCCGGCGGAGCTCGAGGATGCGGTCGCCGGCCGGCGGGTGGAGCGGCTCGGCCGCCGCGGCAAATACCTCCTGTGGGAGCTCGAGGACGAGGTCGTGCTCGTCCAGCACCTGCGGATGACCGGCACGCTCCTCTACGACCCGCCGGATGAGCCGTCGCACGTCCGCGTCCGCATCGCCCTGGATGACGGCCACGCCCTGCGCTACACCGACCCGCGCCGGTTCGGCACCGGCGAGCTCGTCCTGGGCCTGCCAGGGCTCGAGGCCTTCCTCGGCGCTCGACTCGGGCTCGAGCCGTTCGACTCCGGCTTCACGCCCGAGCACCTGCGCCGCGAGGCCCGCGGCCGCCGCGCCCCGGTCAAGGCCTTCCTGCTCGACCAGCGCCGGATCGCGGGCGTGGGGAACATCTACGCCGACGAGGCCCTGCACCGGGCCGGCATCCACCCGCTGCGGGCCGCCGGGTCGCTGCGGGCAGCGCAGTGGGAGGCGCTGCACGCCGGCATCGTGGCGTCTCTGCAGGCCGGCATCGACGCCCACGGCGCCTCGATCGACGACTTCCGCGACCCCGACGGCGCCCGCGGCACCTTTCAGGACACCTTCCTGGTCCACCGCCGCGACGGGGAGCCGTGCCCGGCCTGCGGCACGTCCGTGCGCAAGCTGGTCGCCGCCGGTCGAGGCACCTACGTCTGCGAGGCCTGCCAGCCGCCGCCACGTCGGCGGCCCCGCCCGCGCCCCCGCGGGACGCGCCGATCCAGGTAGCCCACGACAGCGGGGGCCAATCTGGATCGCCGCCCGGGACTCGGCCGGTCGGCCCGGCGGCCTCCGGCTACGCCGCGAGCAGCGCCGCGAGTCGCCCGTCGCGGTCGGCGGCCTCGAGGTCGTCCAGGCCGCCGACCGTCTCGTCGCCGACCACGATCTGCGGGAACGTCATGAGGCCAGTGCGGCGGGCGAGTTCGGCACGGCCGTCCGGGTCCTTTGCCAGATTGACCTCGTCGTAGCCGACGCCGCGCGCGTCGAGCAGGGCCTTGGCCTTGCCGCAGCGGGCGCAGGGGACGGTGGTGTAGACGGTGACCGCGGGCATTACTTCAGAAAAGATAGCGAGTCGCGCTGGGAAGCGGCGCGCCGTCGCGGAGCCGCGCCGGGGCGCGGCGCGGTCGCGCCGGGCCCACGCAGCCTGCCCGGCCCGCGCGCCCCGCCCGGGGGCACCGCGCCCGGACCCGCGGCCCCCAAGCCCGAGGGGATCACCATGCCCGGCCCGGTGAAGACCGAGGGCATCGTGCTGCGCTCGATCCGCTACGGGGAGGCCGACCGGATCCTGCACCTCTACACGCCCGGACGCGGTCGTGTGAGCGCGATCGCGAAGGGGGTGCGGCGCGCCCGCAGCCGCTTCGGCGGCCGGCTGGAGCCGTTCTTCTGGCTGCGCCTGGTCCTGCACGAGGGCCGCAGCGACCTGCTGACCGTCACGAGTGCGGAGACCGTCGCCGCTCACGCCCGCCTGCGGGAGGCGCCGGCGACCCTCGATACGGCGGCGCGGGCCTGCGACGCGGTCGGCCGGCTGTTCGAGACCGCCGACCCGAACCCCGCGGTCTTCCACCTGCTCGCCAACGAACTGGCGCTGCTCGACGCCGACCCCGGCCGCGCCGGGCACGCCAACCAGCTGGCGTTCCGGGCCAAGCTGCTGCTCGCCGCGGGCCTGGCCCCGCAGCTCGCGGCGTGCGCGTCCTGCGGCGAGCGCGAGCACCTCGCCGGGTACTCCGGCGCGGCGGGCGGGGTCGTCTGTTCGGCCTGCGAGGCGTCGGCCTTCCCGCTCGACCAGGAGGCCCACGCGTTCCTGACCGAGGCGCTGGCCCGGCCGCTGGCGCAGACGCCGGCGGCGTCGGCGCGGACGCTGCGCCAGGCCGAGCGGGCGCTGGCGGACACGCTCGAGCATCACGCTCACGTGCGCTGGCGGCCCGCGGCCTGACGGCCGGCGCCCCGCCCGGACGCCCCGCGTCCGGCCCGCGTCCGCAGGAACCACGGACGCCTGCGGGCAGACACCACCCATGCGCGGCGCGTCACCACGGATAGAATCGCCGGCGTGGAGAGAGAGGCCCCCGTCGCTGCCGTCGCAACCAAGCTGGTCTACGACTTCGACGAGGGGTCGCGGGAGATGCGCGTCCTGCTCGGCGGGAAGGGCGCCAACGTGGCGGAGATGACCCGCATCCTCGGGCACGAACGTGTCCCGGCGGGGTTCACGATCACCACCGAGGCGTGCGTCGCCTACATGCAGTCCCGCACGGAGCCCGATGGCCTCGAGGCGCAGGTCGACGCGGCGCTGGCACGGCTCGAGGAGCGGGCTGGCAAGCGCCTGGGCGATCCGGGCGATCCGCTGCTCGTCTCGGTGCGGTCTGGCGCACGCGACTCGATGCCGGGGATGCTCGACACCGTCTTGAACCTCGGGCTCAACGAGGCCTCCGTGCACGGACTTGCCGACGCAACCGGCAACCCGCGGTTCGCGTGGGACTCCTACCGGCGCTTCGTGCAGATGTTCGGCAACGTGGTCCGCGGCGTGCCCGGCGATCGGCTCGAGGCCGAGATCGCCGCGCTGAAGGCCGAACAGGGCGTCGAACTCGACACCGACCTCGACGTGGACGCGCTCGAGGAGCTCACGAACCGCTTCAAGGCGATCTTCCGCGAGCACACTGGCGAGGAGTT
This sequence comes from uncultured Solirubrobacteraceae bacterium, assembly GCA_964512905.1. Lineage (GTDB taxonomy): Bacteria > Actinomycetota > Thermoleophilia > Solirubrobacterales > Solirubrobacteraceae > CANJIV01. Next base: position 2,566 of record CAZEKK010000070.1, on the reverse strand, counting down.
CCCGGAGGAGCCCCGCGACCAGCTGCGTCAGTCGATCCTGGCCGTGTTCGACTCCTGGATGGGCGCCCGCGCCGTCTCCTACCGGCGGATCAATCGCATCCCGGACGAGTGGGGGACCGCCGTCAACGTCCAGCAGATGGTCTTCGGGAACAAGGGCGACACGTCGTGCTCGGGCGTCGCGTTCTCGCGCGACGAGGTCACCGGCGAGCCGGAGCCGTCGGGCGACTTCCTCATCAACGCCCAGGGCGAGGACGTCGTCTCAGGCGTGCGGACGCCCGAGGACCTCGGTCGGCTCAGCGAGCACATGCCGGGCGTCCACGACGAGCTCCTGGAGATCCTGCGGCTGCTCGAGCGCCACTACAAGGACATGCAGGACACGGAGTTCACGGTGGAGGAGGGGCGCCTCTACATGCTTCAGACCCGCGACGCCAAGCGGCCGGCCCAAGCTGCCGTGCGGTTCGCGACCGACGCGGTCGCCGAGGGCCTGCTCACCGAAGCCGAGGCGATCCTCACGATCGACGCCGAGACGCTCGAGGCCCTGCTGCACCCGACGATCGATCCCCACACGCCCTACGAGGTCCTCACGACAGGCGTGGCCGCCTCGCCGGGCGCCGCCCAGGGCGCGATCGTCTTCGAGGCGCGCGACGCCGTCGCCGCCGCCGAGCAGGGTCGCGCGGTGCTGCTCGTCCGGCCGTTCACCGAGGCCGACGACGTCGCCGGCTTCCATGCCGCCCAGGGCATCCTGACCAGCGAGGGCGGCAAGGCATCGCACGCGGCCCTCGTCGCGCGCGGCATGGGCCGCCCGTGCGTCTGCGGCGCCGGCGGACTCGACATCGACCTCGAGGCCGGGACCGTGCGGGTCGGCGACGTGGTCCTGCACGAAGGCGATCACCTCACGATCAACGGCTCGACCGGCGAGGTCACCGTCGACGAGGTGCATCTCGTCGATCCCGAGGTCGGCGAGTCGTTCCGCACGGTGCTCGGCTGGGCCGACGACCTGCGCCGCCTCGGCGTGCGCACGAACGCCGACACGCCCGAGGACGCCCGCAAGGCGCGGGCGTTCGGCGCGGAGGGCATCGGCCTGTGCCGCACCGAGCACATGTTCATGGCTGCCGACCGGACTCCGAAGATGAAGGCGATGATCCTCGCCGAGTCCGAGGCGGACCGGCGCGCGGCGCTCGCCGAGCTTCGCCCGCTCCAGCAGGCCGACTTCGAAGGGCTCTTCGAGGCGATGGAGGGGCTGACGGTCACGATCCGACTTCTCGACCCGCCCCTGCACGAGTTCCTCCCCAAGCTGGACGACCTCAAGGTCGACGCCGAGCGCGCCCGTCACGGCTCCGGCGGGGACCTCGCCGAGATCGAGCACCTGCTCGAGCGTGTGGCGGCCCTCCACGAGGTCAACCCCATGCTCGGGACGCGCGGCTGCCGGCTCGGGATTCTCTTCCCGGAGATCTACGAGATGCAGGTCGAGGCGATCGTCCGCGCGGCGCTGGCGGTCCGGGAGCGCACGGGGGAGGCCCCGCACCTCGAGGTGATGATCCCGCTCGTCGTCTACGAACACGAGATCGAGCTGATGCGCGACCTCGTCGTCGACACCGCCCACGCGCTCGGGCTCGAGGTCGGCGCCGACTTCAGCGTCGGCACGATGATCGAGCTGCCGCGCGCCTGCCTGATCGCCGAGCGGATCGCCCACCACGCCGACTTCTTCTCGTTCGGCACCAACGACCTGACGCAGACGACGCTCGGGTTCTCCCGCGACGACATCGAGGCCCGGATCCTCGCGAAGTACATCGACCGCAAGATTCTCGACCGCTCGCCGTTCGAGACGATCGATCGCAACGGGGTCGGCGAACTCGTGAAGATGGCGGCGTGGAACGGCCGCACCCAGAAGGAGCACCTCAAGCTCGGGGTCTGCGGCGAGCACGGCGGCGACCCGAACTCGATCGACTTCTTCGAGAACGCCGGCCTGGACTACGTCTCCTGCTCGCCCTATCGCGTGCCGGTCGCACGGGTCGCAGCGGCCCAGGCCACCGTCCGGCGCGAGCGCGGCTGATCGCGCCGGCCGGCGGACCGGCCGCGGTGCGAGAATCGCGGTGATGGAGCGCACCGCCCTCTCCGAGCCCGCCGGCCCCGTGGCCGCCGCCTTCCCGGCGCGGGTCGACGCCGACGAGGCGGCGCGGCTCTCGCCGCTGGCCACGCGCTCCTACCCGGCCCGCCGGGCCCGGCCCGAGGACGACTGCGCCCTGCGGACGCCGTTCCAGCGCGACCGCGACCGGATCGTCCACAGCAAGGCGTTCCGGCGCCTGGCGCACAAGACGCAGGTCTTCGTGGCCCCCGAGGGCGACCACTACCGCACGCGGCTGACCCACACGCTCGAGGTCACCGGCATCTCCCGCGGCGTGGCCCGGGCGCTGGCGCTCAACGAGGACCTGGCCGAGGCGATCGGCCTCGCCCACGACCTCGGGCATCCGCCGTTCGGGCACATCGGCGAGGACGTGCTCGACCGCTGCCTGGCCGAGCGCTACGGCGCTGGCTTCCGCCACTACGAGCACTCGCTGCGGGTCGT
>CAZEKK010000069.1:0-10663 GCA_964512905.1 uncultured Solirubrobacteraceae bacterium | reverse complement strand
GATCGGAGGCGGGCCGCGGCTGGCGGCGCCGCGGCCGAAGCCCCGGTCGCAACCGAAGCCCCGGTCGCGGCCGAAGCCCCGGTCGCGACCGAAGCCCCGGTCGCGACCCGCCTCGCGTCGCCGCCGGCAGCCGGGAGCCCGTGCGCCCGCAGCGACGCCCGCGCCGCCTTCACGCCGGCAGGCAGCGGGCGCAGCCCCGCCCCGGCGAACATGGCGGCGGCGGGGGGAAGCAGCTCCGGTGCCGCGCGGGCCGCCCAGTCCAAGAAGCCGACGGGCGGCGCGTCGCAGGCGATCCGTCCGCCCCGCAGCGCCACCACGCGGTCCGCGGCCGCCAGCACCCGCTCGAGACGATGCTCGGCCAGCACGACCGCCGCGCCCCACTGCTCGTTGAGCCGCCGGATCAGCCACACGAGCTCGTCGCCGGCAACCGGGTCGAGCTGCGACGAGGGCTCGTCCAGCAGGACGAGCCCGGGGCGACCGGCCAGCGCGGCGCCGAGGGCCACCCGCTGCAGCTCGCCGCCCGACAGCTCGTGCGGCGGGCGGTCGAGCAGGCCGCCGATCCCGAGCGCCAGCGCGACCTCCTCGACCTCGCGGGCCACCGACCCCGCAGGGAGGCCGCGGTTCTCGAGCGGAAACGCCAGCTCCGCCCGGACGCTCCCCATGACGATCTGCGTCTCGGGATCCTGGAGCAGCGCCCCGACCCGACCCGACAGGTCGGCGGGCCCGCCGTCGCGCAGCGCCACGCCGGCCGCCACGACCTCCCCGGCCGCCTCCCCGCCGTGGAAGTGCGGGACCAGCCCGCAGGCCGCCCGCAGGAGCGTCGACTTGCCGCCGCCGGACGGCCCGGCCAGCACGACGAGCTCACCCGGCTGCACCGCGAGGCTCACCTCCGCGAGCGCCGGCGCCGCCGCCCCCGGATACCGGTAGGTGAAGCGATCGAGGCGCAGGACCGTCATCGGCCCACCCCGCGGCGCTCGAGGAAGGGCAGCAGCGCGGCGGCGGGGAGCGCGGCGGCCACGGCGATCGCCGCCGCCCCCGTTCCCACCTCGAGGCGGTCGCCGGCGACGAACGGCGCCCACCCGAGCGCCGCCGAAGCGACCGCAAGCCCGGCGACTGCCGCGGCCGCGGTCGTCACGGCGAGATCGTGCCGCGACCACGGCCGCGCCTGGCGCGGCGGCCGCCGGGCGGCGCCGTAGCCGCGCAGTTCGAGGGTCGCGGCGACGTCGACCGCGCGGTCGAGCGCGCCGGTGCTCACCGCCCGCACGAGCGCCAGGCGCGGCGCCGGCGGCCCCGGCCGGGCGCGCTGGGCCTCGGCCATCCGGCGGCCGTCGCGGGCGAGGACCGGAACCATCCGGGTGGCGAGGGTCGCCGTGAGGGCCGACCGGAACGAGATGCGCCGGAACAGCCGCAGGACCTCATCGGGGTCCACGGCGACCGCGTAGAGGGTTGCCGCGCCGATGATCACCAGCGCCCGCAGGCCGAGCACCGCGCCTGCGGCGAGCGCCTCGAGCGTCACGTCGACCGGACCGACTCCGGGCAGGTCGCCGAACCGCCAGATCACGGTGAGCCCGTCGCGGACCAGCAGGGCGTTGACGACGGCGATGAGCACCGCGAGCGGCACGGCGAACCGGGCGGCGTGGGCCAGGCTGCGCCCGACGCCGGCCGCCGCACCGGCCGCCGCGACCGCGAGCAGCGCGCCGCCGAGCAGGAGCGGGCTCTGGCCGAGCAGGCCGGCCAGCGCCAGCGCGGCGCAGTAGGCGATTCCGGCCCCGGCCCGGGCGGCGTGCAAGGCGGACGGGCGGCGGCGGTAGGTCACGGCGCCGCCTCCAGCGGCACCCGCAGCCGACTGCCCGGGCCCACGGCGAGGGCGAAGCGCCCCGCAAGGGCGCGCTCGTCGAGCGCGCGGGCGGCTGCAAGGGCGCCGGCTGCATCGGTGCCCGCGACCACCCAGGTCGGCTGCTGGTCCTCGAGGCGCGTCGCGGCGACGAGGCCCGCGCCGGCGCCGAGCGTGCGGGCGGGCCGGCCGGCGTCGTCCAGCACGACGAGCGTGCGCCCTCCGTCGCCGAAGCGGGCGTAGACGCCGCTGGCCCGCGGCCCCCGGTCCAGCTGACGGCTCGCGTCATCGCGGCGCACCTCGCTCCAGCGGCCGACGAGCACCCGCAGCGTGTCGGCCTCGGTGCGGGCGTTCAGCGCCGAGACGCCGGTCGGCACGCCGGCGTCGCCGAGGCGGCGCTCGACCTCCTGGCACGCCGCCCGCGCGGCGGTGTCGCAGCCGATGCGCACCGGCAAGCGCTTGCCGTCGGCTCCGCTGCGAAACGGCTCCGGATAGGAGCCCACGACGGCGGGGACCCGCATCGCGGCCCCCCAGTCGTGCAGGTCCCACCAGATCCGGTCGCCGGCGTGCAGGCGGACCGAGGCCGCCCCCTCGCTCGCCTCGATCCCGTTGACGTAGAAGAACCAGTCGACCGGTCGGCCGGCCCGCGTCCCGCCGGCCAGGCCGTTGATCGATTGCACGAACCCGCCGCCGTACCGGGTGCGCACGTCGAAGCGGCGCCGCAGGAACCGCATGACGGTCTCCCCGCCGGGCGCCTTGGCGACGGCCGCCGTGCCAACCGTGCTGTCCCCGAAGTTCCGGGTCACGACGATCGAGGCGCCGCCCGGGCTCTCGCCGGCCCCGGCGCCGCATCCGGCGAGCGCTGCCGCGGCGAGGCCGGCGGCGAGCGTGGCCGCGCGGCGCCTCACGGCACCGACCCCTGCCGCAGGGCGACGATCGCAGGAAAACCCGGCACCGCGCCCGGCGCGGTCGCCGTGACGATCGCCCGGGCCGCCCCTGCTGGTGCGGTGATGACGGCGGCACCGCCGGCGCCGGTCACCGCCGTCGCGCCGCCGGCCGCGACCGCGGCGCCCACGACGGGCCGGCCACGGCCCTGGTCGTCGTAGCCGCGAACGACGACGCGCAGCGGCCCGCCCGCGACGGCCTGCGAAGGCGCCGACACCCCGAGGGTGCGCTGGCATCCGCCGGCGCGCATGCGGCAGTAGAACCACGTCACCCGAGCCCCGGCCGCCAGGGCCCGGCCGGTGCCGAACGGCCCCGCCGGGTCGGCGGCGCCGGTCGTGCCGACCCGCCGCCCGACCTTGTAGACCCAGCCGTCCTGCCCGCGGTTGGCGTCGGGGCCGACCGCGGTGACGAAGAGCCCGCCGCCATCCGCCGGACGGGCGCCGCAGGCCCCGTAGTCGCGCAGGCGCACCGGGACGCGCACCGCCGCGAGCAGCGCCGCCAGCGGCGTCCCGGCCCCGACGGCGCAGCCCCGCCGGCCCGCCGCGACGCGGCGCGCCCGTGCCGCCGCCCGCACCGGGCCCGCGACGACGCCGGACCGCCCGACGACGAGCACGTCCACGACGTGCGCCGCGCCCGCCCGGGCTGCCGGCGCGCCGGAGGCTGCCCCCGCCGCGCGCGGCACTCCATCCGCCGCACCCGGCGAAGATGCCGCCGCACGCGGAGCCGCCGCGGCCGCGCCCGGCGTTTCCGCCGCCGCGACGCACGCCAGCGCCACGCCGGCAGCGGTGATCGCGCGCCGCGTCACCGCTGCCGCGCTCCGGCGGCGAGGACGGTGAACGCGGCACGCTCGACGTCGCGACCGCCGTCCGTCGCGATCGCGGTGATCTCGAGCGTGTACCGCCCGGGCGCAAGGGCTTGCGGCAGCAGGTAGGACCACGCCGGCCCGGTCCCGATCCCGTACCGGTACGGCCCGGCGGCGCAAGCATCGGTGCCGCGGAAGCGCTCGAACCGCACGCTCCAGTACTGGCAGCGGCCCGCCCGCTGGCGCAGGAGGCGCAGCCGAACCGTCCGCAGCGGGCCCGACCCCGGCCGGACCGTGCCCCGCAGCAGTCGCGGCGCCCGCGGCAGCGTGAACCGCTGCCCGGCGCGAACGGTGGCGATCGAGGCCGCCGGCGGGGTCGCCGGCGCGCCGGGCCCTCCGCCGGCCGGCCCGGCGCCGCCGGCCGTTGCGCCAGGGGCGACCGTGCCGCACGTGCCGTCGTTGCCGGCGTGGACGCAGACCGCGGCCGCGTTGGACCGGATCGCACCGGCCTTCTCGGCCTTGACCCGCTGCACGCCCGCGGCGGGGAAGGTGACGGCGGCGGTCCCGTCGGCCCCGGTCGCAGCCCCGAGCACCGCGGCCCCCGCCACCGGCGTGCCAGTCTCGGCATTCGTCACCGTGGCCGTGACCGGGTCTCCCGCGGTCGCGGTGGCCGGCAGCGCCAGGCGCAGCACCGTGCGCCCGAACATGTCGTAGGCGAACAGGACCTCGTCCCCGGCGGCGACCCGCTGCTGGCAGCCGCCCACGGCGGTCGGAACGCCGTTGAGGGCATAGCCCCAGTAGCGGAAGTTGACGTTGTCCGATGCGTCGGGGCCGATGCGATCGATCCCGAAGTCGTCGAATCCGGCGAACCACGTGCCGTCCCACGTGTAGCCCCCCGGCGCCTGGCCGTCCTGGAGCGCGGAGGTCATCGTCGGCCCGGGCGACGGGTTGACGGCTCCGTTGGTGCCGTCGCACGGATGCGGCCCGCTCGCGTCCTTGGCGAAGGTGCGGGCGTCCGTGGCCACCGGGCCTTCGTAGATCGTCGACGTCAGCCCCTCGATGCGCAGGGTGACGGTGACCGGCGCCGCCTGGGCAGCGCCGGGGAGGGCGAGGAGCGCGGCGGCGGCGACCAGCAGGCACGCGGCGCGCCGACAGCAGGGGACCAGCATGGAGAAGCCACCCCTTTCCACGAGGGCGTGATGGGCTGTCGGCCGGGGCTGGTCTCCTGGCTTCCGGGCCAACCCGCCGCGCCTTCCCGGTCCGGCGTGCGCCGGTCCAGTGGCTGCGCGTCGCGCGTGCGACGGGCGTCCCCGGTCACAGTGGCGGGTCCGCGCCGGAGTCTCACCGGCTTCCCATGACCACCGACCCTGAACGGCGCCGATCCTATCGCGCCCGTCCAGCCCGCGGACCGCCCCGTACACTCGCGGTCGTGACGGTCAACCTGACCCGGATCTACACCCGCCTCGGCGACAGCGGCGAGACCCACCTCGGCGACATGAGCCGCGTGGCCAAGACCCATCCGCGCATCGAGGCCTACGGCACCGTCGACGAGCTGAACGCCCAGATCGGCGTCGCGCTGAACGCCGCCGGCCTTCCGGACCCCTACGCGGCGTGGCTGCGGCGCATCCAGAACGACCTCTTCGACGTCGGCGCCGACATCTCGGTCCCGGCGGGCGACGAACGCGAGCGCCTGCGGATCGCCGCCGCGCAGACGGCGTGGCTCGAGGGTGCCTGCGACGAGGTCAACGCCGGCCTGGCCCCGCTGAAGTCGTTCGTCCTGCCCGGCGGGACGCCCGCTGCCGCGCACCTCCACGTCTGCCGGACGGTCTGCCGCCGCGCCGAGCGGCGGGTCCTGATGCTCGGCGACGACGCCAGCCCCGAGGTTCTGCGCTACCTGAACCGGCTCTCGGACCTGCTCTTCATCCTCAGCCGGGGCGCGAACGCCGGCGGCGAGGAGCCGTTGTGGCAGCCCGGGGCGAGCCAGTAGGCTCGCCCCGAGCGCCGTGCCCGATCCCGCCCTGCCCGCCCAGCCCCGCATCCCGCCGCTCTCGGTCGACGAGTGGAACGCCGCGGTCGCCGGCCGGCTGGCCAGCGTGAGCGGGCAGATGACCCGCGACGACCGGCCGCTGAACATCTTCGCCACGCTCGCCCGGCACACGGATCTCTTCCAGGCCTGGGTGGAGTTCGGGGCCTTCCTCCTCCTCGGCGGCGAACTGCCCGCCCGCGAGCGCGAGCTGGCGATCCTGCGGACCGCCTGGAACACCCAGGCGCCCTACGAGTGGGGCGAGCACGTCCGCATCGGCCAGGCGATCGGACTCACCGAAGCCGAGATCGCGCGCGTGCCGGCCGGACCGGATGCCGGCGGGTGGAGCGAGCTCGAGGCGCTGGTCCTGCGGGCCGCCGACGAGCTGCACGACACCGCGCGGCTCAGCGATGCGACCTGGGCGGCGCTCGCCGAGCACCTCGACGAGCGACAGCTCATCGAGCTGCCGGTGCTCGTCGGCCAGTACCACCTCGTCGCCTTCGCCCTGAATTCCTTTGGCGTGCAGAGCGAGGCCGGGCTGCCGGGCCTTCCGCCGCAGCCCTGACCCGTCAGCGCCGCAGCGCGGCGGCCAGCCCCGTGGCGAGCGCCAGGGCGAGCATCGCGATCAGGGGGGCGCCCAGCGTGAAGACCGTGTGCTCGCGCAGGTAGAAGACCACCGCGCCCGGACGCCAGGCGGCAACCGCCGCGGCACCGAGGACCGCCGCCGCCACGGCCGCCGCGAGCGCGGTCGCCGGGGCCGGCACGGCGGCCCGCAGCCGGCCCGCGGCGGCGCGTCCGGCCTCGCGCCCGTGGCGGTGCGGCCACCGGGCGTCGGCGGCGCGCAGGGCGGCGACGAGCAGCGCCGTCCACAGCGCCGCCACGAGGTAGCCGCCGAAGACGTCGCTCGGGTAGTGCCAGCCGAGCGTGAGCAGCGCATACGCGACCGCCACGGCGAAGACCGCGCCGGCGACCGCCGCCGCGGGGCGCCACCGCGGGGCCGCGACGAGCACCGCGCCGAGCGCGAGCGTCATCGCCGCGGTCGAGTGGCCGCTGGGCCAGGAGGCGGCGGAGATGTGGGCGCCGAGCGCGTCGGTGATCCGGGGGTCGGCGAGCGCCGGCTTGAGCACCTGCGTCGTCGCGTTGGCGCCGACCAGCATCACCGGGAGGGCCGCGGCCAGCCGATAGCGCCCGCGGGCCGCGGCGACGAGGACGAGCGCGGCGCCGAGCAGCGCGAACGCCCCCGGATCGGCGAGGCCCGCCACCAGCCGCGCGACGGGCTCGGACCGCTCGCCGCGGAGGTGCAGGAAGCCGCTCAGGGCGGCGCCGTCGGCCCAGTGGCCGCCCGGGATCACGTAGGCCGCCAGCCACACGAGCACGAGGCCGCCAGCGAGCGCCGCGACCGCCAGGAGCGGGGGCTTTGCGCCTCTGGGCATGGATCCAGGGTAGCGCCGGCGGGCCGGACGGCCCGCACGTCGTCACCGGTGCGCGTGCCACCCGCCCTGCTCGAGTTCCCGGAACACGACGACGTTGCGACCGCCCGCGGTGACCACCTCCCAGTAGCGCCGGCGGACCGGCCGACCGGTCCACCAGCGGTCCTCGACGAGCCACGACTCGCGGACCGTCTCGACGACCCGGTCGTCGACGGCCAGCGGGCGTCCGTCGGGCGCGGCCCGCACCCGGACCGGCCGGGGCACGCCCAGACGGCGCGGACCGGTCACCGCGGCCCGCCGCCGGTCGGCCCGCCGCCGGTCGGCCCGCCGCCGCCGCCGAACCCGCCGGGTCCCCGCGGCGCCGGCCCGCCGCCCGCCCCGCCGAACCCGCCGGGCCCCCGCGGCGCCGGCCCGCCGCCCGCCCCGCCGAACCCGCGCGGCTCCTCGCCGGCGTCGTAGGGCGCGAGGACCACCCGGCGCTCGGGGACGCGCGAGCCGACGTCGACCTCGAGGATCCGCAGCGCCGCGTCGGCCCCCGCCGCGGCGCGCGCCTGGCGCACCCCCTCGCCCAGGCGCTCGGAGCGCTCGGCGCTCGCGCCCGGCCGGCCCCGTTCGTCGAGCAGCGCCCGCTGGTCCCCGACCGGCGGCCCGAATCGCTCCACCGCCAGCCGCAGGGCCTCCGCCGGCGCCGGAAGCCGGGCCAGGCGCGCCCCGAGCGCCAGGCGCATCCGCTCCGGATCGGCGAGCGCCTCGCGGAAGACCACCCGCTCGCGCCACGTGCCCCCCTCGACCAGCACGGCGGAGAGCGCCACCGCGCGCAGCGTGCGCCCCCGCCGCTCCCGGCGCGCGAGCGTCCGCTCGATCAGCAGCGCGAGCGTCCGCTCGAGCTGCGGCCCCGACGCCGACTCGGGCAGCTCGAGCGCCTCCTCGAGCGGCTCGCCGGCCGCGCGCGCCTCGAGCGGCCGGTCCCGCCCGCGGGCGAGGTCGTGCGCGTGCAGCCCAGGGGCGCCGAACCGATCGGCGACCGCGGCCCGCGGCAGCGCCGACAGCTCGCCCAGCGTGCGGATGCCGAGCCGCTGCAGCGGCTCGGCCAGCGACGCGGTGAGCGCCCGCGCCCGCAGCAGGCCGACCGGCCGGGAGGCGAGGTAGGCCCGGGCCTCGCCGGCGCCGCCGGGAACGACCTCGGGCCGCCGCGTCCGCGCGGAGGCCGCCGCCGCCGCCGCGCAGAACGGGGTGGGCGCCACGCCGATCCGCGCCGGCCGGCGCAGCGCCGCCTGGGTGGCGGCGACGACGCCGTCGGCGTGCCCGCCGTGCAGCCGGCGCAGCCCGGCCGCCGCGAAGCACGCCAGGCCCGGCCGCTCGGCGGCGACGGCCGCGCCGATCCCCTCCAGCCGCGCGAGCACGCGCTCCCACGCCTCGGCGACGCCGGCGGGATCCGGCGGAACGAGGGCGAGGTCCGGGCAGCGGGCCAGCGCCTCCCCCAGCCGCATCCCCGCCCGCACGCCGAACGCCTCTGCCGAGGCCGACACCTCCCCGATCGCCTGCGATCCGCTGCCGGGCGCTGGCGCCAGCGCGACCGGAGTCCGCAGAAGCGCCCCGCGGTCGCCGGCGGCGACGACGAGTTCGAACCGGGGCAGGAGGACGCAGACGAACATCGATCGAACGTATGTTCGCATCAGGACGGACGCCGTGCAAGACGCCCGGGCGCCGCCGGCCGCCGCGAGGCGGACCGGCCCGGACGCAGCCCTCCGCCGGCCGCCGCGAGGCGGACCGGCCCGCACGCAGCCCTCCGCCGGCCGCGCCGTCCGCCCGCCCTACAGCGCCTGCTCGGCCCCGAACATCTCGCCGAGCCGCGCCGCGAGCGCGAGGTCGCCCTCGAGCCGCATCCGCCCGGTCATGAGCGCCACGCCGCCGTCGAGGTCCTTCGCCGCGATTCGGATGAAGTCGGCGAGCGCCAGCCCGACCGTCAGCGCCGGCGCCCCGGCGCGCCCCGGCCGCACCGTCGCCGCCGATCCCGCGACTGCCACGACCCACTCGCGGTCGCGCCCGTCGCGGCCGCGCAGTTCGTACTGGATCTCGCCGGCGAAGCCGTTGGCCTTCTCCGGGCGGTACTCGCGCGCCATCGCGCCGAAGAGCGCGCGCAGCCCCGGACCCGAGCCGATCGTCTGCTCGAGGCGGCGATCGCCCGCCCGGTGCACGAGCACCCGGAAGCCTTCCTCGCCGCGGGCCTGGAGGCGCTCGGCCGCGGTGAGCGGGCGGGCGCCGGCGATGGCCGCCGCGCCAGCCGGGCCGGCCCCGTTGGCCGCCGCGCCGCCCTCCCGGAGGTCGGCCGCCGGCGGGCCGCTGTCGAGCGGCTCGAACGTGTAGTCCGGATCGGCGGCCTGGGGCGCCGGCCCGCGCGCCCGCGCCGCCGCGACGGCCTCCGCCAGCCGCTCCCGCTTGGCGGCCTCGCGCTCGTCCCTGCGCGCGGCGAACTCCGGAAGCACCTCGGCGGCGAACAGTTCGAGCGACTCGCAGATGTGCTCGTGGCGGTTCGTGCCGGCTTGCGATACGAAGATGACCTGGTCGACGCCCGCGGCCTCGTAGCGGCGCACGAGGTCGCGGATCTGCTCGGGCGTCCCGATCGCCCCCCGCAGCGACCCCGACCCCTGCTCGAGGATCTTCACGCCCAGCGGCGCGTTCTCGGCGTCGATGATCTCTCGGGAGAAGCCGACCTCGCCGCGCCGCTCCAGGAACTCCTCCCAGATGTTCGTCCGGCCGGGCCGGTGATTCCCGAAGACGTAGTAGTGCGTCAGCGAGTAGCCGAAGAAGTGGGCGCCGTCGATGCCGCGATCGATCGCCGTCGCCTCGTCGCGGTGGCACATCATCGGCAGCACGACCGCCACGTTCGGATTGACGTCGAAGCCGATCGGGACGCACCGCTCCGAGGCGATGATCTCGTAGTACTCGTCCACCCACTCCTTCGCCTCCTCCGGCTCGACGAAGGAGAAGGACAGCGCCCCGATCCCCCGCTGCGCGGCCAGGCGGATCGTCTCGCGCCGGGAGCACGCGACCCACAGCGGCGGGTGGGGCTTCTGGACGGGCTTGGGCACGACGTTGCGCGGCGGCATCGACAGGAAGCGCCCGCGGTGTCCGGCGAACGGCTCCTCGACCATCATGCGCGTCGCGACGCGGACGGCCTCGTCCCACTGTTCGCGCTTCGTCGCGCGGTCGACGCCGAAGCCGGCGAGCTCCGCGCCCGACGACGTCTCCCCCGTCCCGAACTCGCAGCGGCCGTTGGAGACGAGGTCGAGCATCGCGACCTTCTCCGCGACCCGGGCGGGGTGCTGATAGCCGGGCGGCATCGCGACGATCCCGTAGCCGAGGCGGATCCGCTCGGTCCGCTGGCTGGCCGCCGCGAGGAAGACCTCGGACGCCGACGAGTGCGAGTACTCCTCGAGGAAGTGGTGCTCGACCTCCCACACGTGGTCGATGCCGAGCCGGTCGGCAAGCTCCACCTGGTCAAGCGCGTCCTGGATCAGCCGGCGCTCGGCGTCGTCGCCCCAAGGGCGCGGCAGCTGGTGCTCGTAGAAGATACCGAAGCGCATTAAGCCCAGCCAATCCCGGCCCACGGATCGGGCTCAGCCCTC
>CAZEKK010000068.1:9832-10964 GCA_964512905.1 uncultured Solirubrobacteraceae bacterium | reverse complement strand
CGAGGTCGTGGCGGATCTTGGCGGCCGGCCCGATCAGCGCCAGTTCCTCGACCAGCGCGGCCGCCACCGCGGCCGCGGCCTCGTCCTTCTTGCCGTCGAGGTAGAGGTCCTGGATGCGCCGCGCCGCGTCGCCGTAGCCCATCCGCACCGGCACGTTGTGGTGGAAGTTCGCCTCGCGGGCGCCCATGCCGCCGAAGTACAGGGCGTACATCGGGCGCAGGAAGTCGGCGGCCTGCTCGACGTCGTCGTGCACGATCACGGGCACCGTCGCGGCGATCTCGAAGTCGTCCCACGAGCGGCGGGCTCCCGGCCGGGCGAAGCCCTCGTCGAGGAGGCTCGTGTAGAGGTCTTGGTGATGGGGCGAGAAGAAGAGCGCGAGCCACCCATCGGCGATCTCGGCGGTCAGCGCGATGTTCTTCGGGCCCTCGGCACCGAGGAAGATGGGAATGTCGGTGCGCACCGGGTGGATCGTCGACTTGAGCGGCTTGGCCAGCCCGGTCGCCGGGGGCCGGGTGGCGTCGGGGTGCTCGGGCGTGACGTACGGCAGCGGGTAGTGGGGTCCCGCGTTCGTGACGCGGTCCCCGCGCGCGACGATGTCGCGCACGATCCCGACGTACTCGCGGGTCCGGGCCAGCGGCTTGGCGAACGGCATGCCGTACCAGCCCTCGACCACCTGCGGTCCGGAGACGCCGAGGCCGAGGATGAACCGCCCGCCCGAGAGGTGGTCCATGGTCATGGCGGCCATGGCCGCCGCGGCCGGCTGGCGAGCGGACATCTGCATGATCGCCGTGCCGAGCCGCACCTTCGAGGTCGCCGCCCCCCACCACGCCAGCGGCGTCAGCACGTCGGAGCCGTAGGCCTCGGCGGTCCAGATCGAGTCGAAGCCGAGCTCGTCGGCGGCGGCCACCGCCTCGACGACGCCATGGGGCGGCCCCCCGCCCCAGTAGCCGGTGTTCAGTCCGAGCTGCACGCCGTCGCGTCCCATCGGCCGGGAGCGTATCCGGTCCGGTCGGTGCCGCCACTCCCCGGCGAGCGGGGTCGTGCCACGGGCGGGGGCGGCGCACCGGAGCCGCCCGCCCGCGCTCCGCAGTCCCGATTCACTCCGGTCGCGCTCGCGTCACGAACGCGTGCT
>CAZEKK010000068.1:7055-9732 GCA_964512905.1 uncultured Solirubrobacteraceae bacterium | reverse complement strand
GGCTGCACGCCCGTCGTCGATCAGGCCAACCCGGCGCTCGCTTTGCGACAGCACCGCCCCGAAGGGCGCGCGCAACTGCTGACTGCCGGGCGAAGCGGCGGCGGAGTCCGATCGCGAGCGGCCCGCAGCGGGCTCTCCCCAATCCGCCGCCTGATGGCGGCGGCGCTCGCCTGTGGGTGCGAATCCCTGCGGAATCCGCGGCGTCGGCCACTAGAGTCGCCTCGGTGTCCGCCCCCGCCGCTTCTCCGGTCGCCGTCGCCGGCCTCAGCGAGGCACAGGCCGCGGCGATCCTCGCCGAGCGCGGCCGGCCGCCCAAGCCGCAGACGAGCCGCTCGTACCGAAGCATCGTCGTCGCCAACACCCTCACGGTGTTCAACCTCATCCTGGCCGTCGCGGGAGCCCTGCAGCTCGTCTTCGGCAACTGGCGCGACGCGCTGTTCGTCGGCGTGCTCGTCGCCAACACGGCGATCGGGATCGCGCAAGAGGTCCGCTCCAAGCGCGAGCTCGACCGACTCGCGGCGCTCGTGGCGCCGACCGCCACCGTGATCCGCGACGGCGCGGCGAAGGTCGTCGCGATCGAGGAGGTCGTGCCGGGCGATCTCGTGCGCCTCGGCGCCGGCGATCAGGTGGTCGCGGACGGGGAGGTGGCGGCCGCAGACGGCCTGCTCGTGGACGAATCGATCTTGACGGGCGAGTCCGACCCGGTCGCCCGGCGCGAGGGCGACGTGGTCCGGTCGGGCTCGTTCTGCGTCGAGGGCGCGGGGGACTTCGTCGCCGTCGCGGTCGGGGAGGACTCCTACGCCGCCAAGCTCGCCGGGGAGGCGCGCGCGTTCCGGCACGAGCGCTCGCCGCTCGAGCGCGCGCTGAACTCGCTGCTCTTCACCGTGGTGGGCGTGATGGTGCCGCTGGGCCTGGCCCTGTCCACCGCGCTGGCGCTGCGCGACAAGCCGCTGAACGAGGCGATCTCGACCGCGGTCGCCGGCATCGTCCAGCTCGTGCCGGAGGGACTGATCCTCCTGGCCAGCCTCACGGCGGCGGTCTCCGCGCTGCGCATGGCGCGCCGCGGCGTGCTGGCGCAGCAGCTCAACGCGATCGAGTCGCTCGCGTCGGTCGACGTGATCTGCCTCGACAAGACCGGCACCCTCACGGAGAACGCGCTGCGCGTCGTGGCGACCGTGCCGCCGGCCGGAGGCGCGGAGGCCGGGCTGCGGGCAGCGCTCGGCGCCTTCGCGGCATCGGCGCCGAGGCGCAACGCCACGCTGCAGGCCGTCGCGGACGCCCTCCCGGGGGCGGCGCAGCCGGTCGAGGGCCAGGTTCCGTTCTCGTCGCGGCGGCGGTGGAGCGCGCTGCAGCTGGGCGGGCGCACCTGGGTCTTCGGCGCGCCCGAGCGGTTCATCCTCGACGGCCTTGCGTCGCGGGCCGCCGAGGAGGCGGCACAGGGCCGGCGTGTCCTGGCCTTCGGCGTCAGCCCGGCGGCTCTGCACGCCGTCGATCCCGATGCCGGCCTGCCGCCCGGCACCGAGCTGCTCGGACTCGTCGTGCTCGCCGAGAAGCTCCGCGACGAGGCGCGCGACACGCTGGCGTACTTCAAGCGCGAGGGGGTCGAGGTCAAGATCATCTCCGGCGACGCGCCGGCGACCGTCGGGGCGATCGCGCGCGACCTCGGGCTGACCCACGACGGCGCTGCCGTCAACGGCCAGGAGCTGCCCGAGGACGACGACGAGCTCCGCGAGCTGATGCGCACGGCCCAGGTCATCGGGCGGATCTCGCCCGAGGGCAAGCGCCGCGTCGTCGCGGCGCTGCGCGACGACGGGCGCTACGTCGCCATGACCGGCGACGGCGTCAACGACGTGCCCGCCCTCAAGCTCGCCCGGCTGGCGATCGCGCAGGGCTCCGGAACGCAGATGGCCAAGGCGGTCGCTGACCTCGTCCTGGTCAAGGGCGACTTCGCCGCGGTGCCGGATCTCGTCGCGCAGGGCCGCCAGACCCTGCGCAACATCCTGCGGGTCGCCAAGCTCTTCCTGAGCAAGTCCGTCTTCGGGGCGCTCTTGATCCTCACGGTCGGCCTCAGCTCGCTCGACTATCCGTTCCTGCCGCGCCACCTGAGCCTCACCTCGTCGCTGACGATCGGCATCCCGGCCTTCCTGATCGCGCTGGCGCCCAGCCGGGGCGCGTGGCGGCCGGAGGGCTTCCTCGCCGGCGTGCTGCGCTTCGCCGTTCCGGCCGGGATCGGCATGGCGACCGGGGTCGTCGGCGGCTACCTCGTCGCCGTGCTCGGCCTCGACCTCTCGACGCTCGACGCCCGCACCGTCGCCGTGACGACGCTGATGGGTGTCGGCCTCTTCCTCGTCTTCGCGCTCGAAGCCGACACCGTCGCCCGGGCGACGGTCGTGGCCGGCCTGTGCGCCGCGCTGGGCGCCTGCTACGTCGTCGCGCTCGTGCTCGCGCCGGCGCGCGACTTCTTCGACCTGGCGGTCGTCGATCCGACGATCCTCGCCCTGAGCGCGGCCGCGGCCGCGGCGGGCATCGGGATCGCCGCGCTCGGCCTGCGGATCAGCGGCGGCCGCGGGAACGCGGTCGACGAGGTGCCGGCGGACGCGGGCGCTTGACGGGCGCCGCCGGGCTTGACGGGCGCCGCCGGGCTTGACGGGCGCCGCCGGGCTTGACGGGCGCCGCC
>CAZEKK010000068.1:0-6955 GCA_964512905.1 uncultured Solirubrobacteraceae bacterium | reverse complement strand
GCTTGACGGGCGCCGCCGGGCTTGACGGGCGCCGCCGGGCTTGACGGGCGCCGCCGGGCCTCGGCGTGGGAGCGGACGAGCGGCCGATTGCCGCCGTGCGGGCCGGTCGGTACGGTCGGGCGGTCGTGCTCCCGAACGATGCGGCCCCGGGCCCGGGCCGCGGCGCTCCCGCGGTGCAGACGCCCGAGGCCCCGCACGCCCCCAACCCGGGGAGGGGTCCGCGCGGGCAACGCTGGATCATCGGCTGGGCGGCGGCGGCCGGCCTGGTCGTGCTCGGGGCGATCGCGGCCACCGCCGCTGGCGCCACCGGAACGCCCTTCACGAACGGCCTGGTCCTCGCATCACTGGCCCTCACCGCGACCGCGCTGTCCGTCGCGGTCCGGGCGAGCGCCGGCGACGCGCGCCGCGCCTGGGGCCTGCACCTCGCCGGCGTCGGCCTGATCGTCGTGGCCCTCGTGATCGATCGAGCGGCGGGACGATCGACCGATCCGCGCGACGTGGTGCTGGCGGTCGAACTCGTCTGGCTGGCGGCCTTCCTGGTGTGGATCGCGGGCATCGGCGTCCGTGATCGCGCCGCGCTGCGCGGCGCCGGCGGCGGGCGGATCGCCGTCGACCTGCTCGTCGTGGCGATCGCCGCCGCCGTGCTGCTCGAGCGCCTCGTCGCCGCCTCGCCGGTCGTCGCCGGGGAGCCGGTGGCGATCAACGTGGCGCACGCGGCCGTCTCGGCGTGCGGGCTCGTCGCGGCCTGGCTGCTGCTGCAGCCCCTGATCCTCGGTCGCGACCGCGGCCGCGCCCCGCGGTGGCTGCACCTCGCGTTCTTCCTCGCCGCAGCAGCCGCGAACGCCGCCTGGCTGACGATTCCCGACTTCCCCGACGAACCCGTCATCGCCGCCGTGCTGCTCTTGCTCGGGGCCGCGGCGGCCGTCTCGGCGACGCGTGGCGGCGCCGCGCCCGAGCCAACGGCACGCCCGCGCGCCCTCGCCTCGGCGGCGGACCTCGTGCCCTTCGGGCTGACCGCCGGGATGGGCCTCGCCCTGGTCATCCGCGAGGCGGAGGCCGATCCGTCGCCGCTGCTGCTCTACGGCACGCTCGCCGCCGTCGGCCTGCTCCTGATCCGGCAGGGCCTGGTCCTGCGGGCCAGCCGCCGCGCGCTCAAGGGGGCGGAGGCGCGGGCGCTCACCGATCCGGTCACGGGCCTCGGCAACGCCCGCGCGTTCAGCGAACGCATGCGGGTCGAGGCAGCGCGCTGCGAGCGCGACGGCGTGCCGCTTGCGCTGCTGCTCATCGACGTCGACCACCTGAAGCTCGTCAACGACACGGCCGGGCATCCGGCGGGCGACCGCCTGCTGCAGGCGGTTGCTTCGACGGTCGACGCGGTCAGCCGCGCCGGCGACGTCTGCTGCCGGATCGGCGGCGACGAGTTCGCCCTGCTCGCCCCCTCGACGGCGGCCGGGGCGGCGACCGCGCTCGCCGGGCGGATTCTCGGCGGTGTGCGCGGGCTCGAGCCCGCGGCGGTCGCGCCCGAGCTGCCGATGCGGCCGACCGTGTCCATCGGAGTGGCCGTGATGCCCCAGGACGCGGCCACGCGCAGCGCCCTGCACGAACGCGCCGACGAGGCCCTCTACGCCGCCAAGCGGGGCGGACGCGACCGCGTGTGCACGGGCGCGCAGCAGCAGGCCGGCGAACTCGAGCACGAGCTCGAGCGGGCCCGAGCTGCGCTGCTGGCCCGCGAGTCGGACTTCCGCGCCGTGTTCGAGGCCTCCGTCGACGCGATGGCGATCATCGGCGAGGACGGGATCGTCCTCGACGTCAACCGCGCCATGGTGGAGCTCGAGACACGCCCGCGCGAGGAGCTGATCGGGCGCTCGCTCGAGTCGCTGGTCGATCCGGCGGTCGAGCCCCGCGTGCACGCCGAACGCCAGGCGATTCGAAGCGGGATGACGCCGGTGATCACGTCTGAGATCGACCTGCGCCTGACCGGCAGCGGTCGCGAGGTGACGCTCGAGTACAGCGCGGCGGCGTTCGCGCCCGACCGGCAGCTGCTCGTGCTGCGCGACGTCACTGCGCGACGGGCCGCCGAGGCGGAGCTGCGCCGGCGTGAGGAGGACCAGCGCACGGTCCTCGCGGCGCTGCCGGACCGTTTGGTCCGCCTCGCGGCCGACGGGACGATTCGCGCGGTGCTGCCCACATCGCCGGACTTCACGTCCCGGCTGCCGGCTGGCTACCGGCAGCGTGTCCGGCGCGGGGAGCGCATGAGCCTCGGCGACCTCCCGATCGCACCCGAGATCCAGGCCGCGGGCCTGCAGCAGATCGCCGACACGATGGCCAGCGACCGGCTCCAGACCCGGGAGTACGTGGTCGACTGGGCGCAGGAGCGGGTCTACTACGAGGTGCGAATGCTCCCGCACGGCGACGACGAGGTCCTCGCGGTCGTCCGCGACGTCACCGGCCGGCGCACCGCCGAGCAGGCGCGCGAGGCAGCCGACGAGCGCTACCGGATGGTGGTCGAGACCGCCAACGAGGCGCTGGTCTTGACCGACGCGGAGGACCGGATCACCTTCGTCAACCAGCGCGGCGCGGAGATGTTCGGCGCAACCGCCGACGAACTCGTCGGGCGCCGTGCCCGCGACTACGTGCATCCCGATGCGCGCCGCGCCGAAGCCGATCGCTTCGAGGCGATGCGCAGCTCCATGCAGCCGATCCGGTTCGACCTGCAGCTGCTTCCAGAAGGCGCCGACGCGCTGTGGGTGCAGGCATCCATGTCGCCCCTCGCCGGCGAGGACGGCACGTACGCCGGCGCCCTCGCGATGATGATGGACATCACGGAGCGCAAGGCCGCCGAGCAGCGGCTGCGGGACTCCGAGGAGCGCTTCCGCGGCCTGGCCGACGCCAGCCCGATGCTCGTGTGGACCGCCGAGGTCGTCGACGACCAGGTGGCGATGTCCTTCGTCAACGCGCCGTCGCTGGCCTTCACCGGGCTCGAACTCGAGCAGCTTGCCGGCTGGGGCTGGCTCGCCTGCCTGCACCCCGACGAGCGGAGCGCCGTGCTCGACGAGGTCCGCGCAGCCTGGACGACCCGGATGCCGCTGGAGTTCGAGCACCGTCTCCGCCGTCACGACGGCGCGTACCGGTGGATGCTCTCGACCGCGCTTCCGCGGCTCGGCGACGGCGGTGAGCTGCTCGGATACGTCGGCTCGCTCGTCGACATCACCGGGCGGCGCACGATGGAGGAGCACCTGCGCGCCTCCGAGCGCGAGTTCCGCGACCTTGCCGACACCGCGCCGATGCTCGTGTGGACCGCCGAGGCGCCGGACGGCGGCGTGACGTTCTTGAACCGAAGCTGGCTGGAGTTCACCGGCATGTCGGCGGAGGACAGCTACGGCTTCGGCTGGCTCGCCGGCGTGCACCCCGACGACAAGGGCGGCGTCCTCGGCGCCGCCAGTGCGGCGTGGGCCGTGCAGGATCCGATCGAGGTCGAGTACCGGCTCCTGCGCCACGACGGCGAGTACCGATGGATCTCCAGCAGCGGCCGCCCGCGCGTCACCGCCGACGGCGACTTCCTCGGCTACGTCGGCTCCTGCGTCGACATCACCGAGCGGCGCCGGACCGAGGCGCGCCTCGCCCAGCTCGCCTACGCGGACGAGCTCACCGGCCTGCCGAACCGCCGCCTGCTCGAGGATCGGGTGGCCGCCTGCGCGGCGGGCGCCGGTCGGGAGGCCGCGGCGGTCCTCTACTGCGGGGTGGACCGGTTCAAGCTCATCAACGACGGCCTCGGCGGCGAGGCGGCCGACGGCGTGCTGCGGGAGTGCGCGGACCGGCTGGCGGCAGCGGCGCCGGCGGGTGCGCTCGTGGCGCGCCACTCGGGCGACGAGTTCGTCGTGTTCATCGAGGGCGTCGACGGCGCAGACGCCGAGCCCCAGGCGCTCGCCGCGGCCGACCAGATTCATGCCGCCCTCGGGGGCCCGCTGCTCGCCGCCGGGCAGGAGATCCTCCTGAGCATCACGATCGGCGTCAGCATCTGTCCTGGCGACGCCCGGAGCCCGGCAGAGCTCGTCCCGCACGCCAGCCGGGCGATGGCCGAGGCCAAGCGGGCGGCGCCGGGCCGCACGCGGCTTGCGGCGGCGGCACGTCATCCGGGGGCTGCCGGGCTCTCCGAGTCGGCCCGCCTGCGCCGCGCGATCGAGCACGAAGAGCTCGTGCTGCACTACCAGCCGATCGTCAACATCGTCTCGGCTTGGACGCAGGCCGAGGCCGAGGGGGCGTTCGACCTCGCCCGCCACGTGCGTGGAGCCGAGGCGCTCGTCCGCTGGCAGGATCCGTCCGGAACGCTGCGGATGCCCGACGAGTTCGTGCCGCTGGCCGAGCGCACCGGCCTGATCGGCGCCCTCGGCGACTGGGTCGTCGCCGAAGCGGCGCGCCAGACGGCGGAGTGGAGCCGTCGCGGCCTCGAGACGCTGATCGGCTTCAACCTGTCGCCGTCGCAGCTCCACGATCCGGGCCTCGTGCGCCGCGTCCTCGCTGCCGCCCAGCCGGGACCCCTGGGCCGCGGGCGCCTCGTGATGGAGATGACCGAGAGCGTGGCGATGGCCGACGTGGAGCTGAGCCGCCACGTCATGGCCGAGCTGCGGCAGGCGGGCATCGAGATCGCCGTGGACGACTTCGGGACCGGCTACTCGACGCTCGGCCGCCTGCGCGACCTCGAGGTGGACTACCTGAAGATCGACGGCTCGTTCCTGGCGGGCGTCCCCGGCAGCCCGATCGCCGCGGGCCTGCTGCGCGGCATCGTGCACCTGGCAGTGGGCGCGGGCCTGCGACCGATCGCCGAGGGGATCGAGAGCCGGGCCCAGTGGCGGTTCCTCGTCGAACAGGGCTGCCGGCGCGGGCAGGGCTTCTACTTCTGCGGGCCGATCCCGGCCGAGGAGATGTCGGCGCTGCTGGCGGGCGCGGCGGCCGGTGCCGACCGCGCACCGGACGCCTGAGGGCACGCCCGGCATGTGCGGCGACGGGTCGTGCCGCGCGGCGCCGCCGCCAGCGGCACGGCGGCCCCGGGCGGGCCGCCGTGCCGGGCAGGGACGCCTACGGCAGCAGGCAGGCCACCTGGACGGTGAACCGCCGGCTGCCCGCGATGGCGCTCGAGCCGCGCGCCGTGGCGCCAGTCGGGACCCCCGCGCTCGTGGTGATGAACTGCGAGAAGACGGTGTTGAGGTCGTCGTTGATCCCGCCGTTCCAGATCGTGCCGATGCCGACGGCCTGCTCGCCGGCGGCGCAGCGCGCCGTGGCGGTGCCGGTGACGACGCGGGCCGGGCTGCCGCCGCTGATCGTCACCGACGCTGAGCGGACCACGAAGCCTCGCAGCGCGCGGGCGCCGACCTGGCTCGTGCCGATCTTCGCGTTCGTGACCGCGCCGTTCGCGAGCCGGCTCGTGCCGACGGCGCCCGCGCGGATCTTGCTGGCCGACACGGCGCCGTTGGCGATCGTGCCGGTGGTGACGGCGCCGACGCGCAGGTCGCCCGCCTGGATCGAGTTCTGCTGGATCTCGAGCGTGCCGACCGATCCGGCCTGCATCGCGCGCTGGGAGACCGAGTTGGTGGCGAGCTTGCTGCTGGTCACGGCGCCGTCGCGGATCTTCGGCGCGATCACGGCGCCGGTCTTGAGCTGCAGGGTGCCGACGCTGTTGACGGGCACGCCGGCGGCGATGGCCGTCCCGCTGCAGGCCACGAACAGGGCCAGCAGGGCCACGCACATGGCGGGGGAGGGACGGCGGGGCTTGAAACGACGCACAGGAATGGGCTCCTTGCTGCTTGGTGGAAAGGGGTGTGGCCGATGCGCGACGGTGGTTCGCCGTCGCCCCCGGGATGCCTGCCTGGCCGGCGGCCCGGGCATCGGCGGCGCCACCCTATGCGGACCGCGGGCGGCGGTGCGCCGGTTGGCCGGCGCCGCTCGCCCGCGCCCGCCCCGCGCCCGCCCCGCCTCGACCGGTCTCGACTCGACTACCCTTGCCCCGCGGGATCGGGCAGCAGCAACGAGGGAGGGCACGACCGATGGCCAGCCGACACGCGATGGGCAGCGCCGACGCCGCCTGGCTGCACATGGACCGCCCGACGAACCTGATGGTCATCAACTCGGTCCTGTGGTTCGACGAGCCGCTGCCGGCCGACCGGCTCACGGATGTCCTGCGCGAGCGCCTCGTCGAGCCCTATCCGCGCTTCCGCCAGCGCCCCGTCGAGCCGCCGCTGGGCCTCATCGGCGCTCCGCAGTGGGAAGACGTCGAGGTCGACTACGAGCTGCACGTCCACCGCGTCGCGCTGCCGGCCCCGGGCGACCGGGCCGCCCTGCAGGACTTCGTCGCCGACCGCATGGTCGTCCCGCTCGACCGCTCCCGCCCGCTGTGGGAGTTTCACCTCGTCGAGGGCTACGGCGACGGGTGCGCCGTGCTGGCCCGGATGCATCACGCGATCGCGGACGGCGTCGCGCTGGCGCGGGTGCTGCTCTCGCTCACCGACGCCCAGCCCGACGCCGGGGTGGCGCCGCCCGCGCCGGAGCAGGGCGGATCGGGCGGGCCGCTGGGAGCGATCCTGCGCCCGGCATCGGCGGCGATCGGCTTCACGCGCGGCGTCGCGTCGGCCCTCTGGCACGAGGGGATGGAGATCATCGCCCACCCCGAGCACACCCTCGACCTCGCCGCGATGGCCCGCGACGACGCCAAGGCGCTCGCGAAGGTGCTCCTCGTCCGGCCCGACGCCGACACCGTCCTGCGCGGCGAGGTGGGCGTGGCCGAGCGCGTCGCCTGGTCGGCGCCGCTGCCGCTGCACGACGTCAAGGATCTCGCCCACCGCCACGGTGCCACGGTCAACGACATCCTGGTCGCCGCGATGGCCGGCGCGCTGCGCGCCTACCTGCAGCGCCATGACAGCCTCGTGGAGGAGATCCGGGCGATCGTGCCGTTCAATCTGCG
>CAZEKK010000067.1:0-11278 GCA_964512905.1 uncultured Solirubrobacteraceae bacterium | reverse complement strand
CCGTCGTCGCCCACGCCCCGGGCCAGGCAGATCGCGCTGTAGCCGGTGAACGTGCCCACTTCGACCGCCCAGCGCGCGCCGATCGCCCGCGCCAGGACGGTGAGGAAGGCGCCTTGGTCGGGGGCGATCTGCATGATCGCGATCTCGCCCATCTCGCCGGTGACGATGCGGACGCGACGCAGCGCCTCGTCCTCCCGGGTGCCGTGCGCGACGACGTAGTCGTGGAGCGCCGGCGTCATCCGCAGGAAGTTCTCCATCGCCACGCCGCCGAGTCTAGTGACGGCCGCGGCCGCGCCCGGAACTGGCCGACCGGCCAGTCCTCGGGTAGGCTCACAGCGGGGATGGCCGCCGAGGAACGCATCACCTTCTGCCGCATCTGCGAGGCGCACTGCGGGATGGTCGCGACCGTGCAGGACGGCCGCGTCACCAAGCTGCGTCCCGACCGCGAGCACCCGCTTTCCAAGGGCTACGCCTGCCCCAAGGGCATCGCGATGCTCGACGTCCACAACGATCCCGACCGGGTCACGCGGCCGCTGAAGCGCCGCGCCGACGGCTCGGGCTTCGACCCCGTCGGCTGGGACGAGGCGCTGGACGACATCGGCGCGCGCCTGCGCGCGATCATCGACCGTCACGGGCCGGCCTCGGTGGGCTGGTACATGGGCAATCCGGGCGCCCTCTCCTACTCGCACCCGCTGTGGGTCAAGGGCTTCCTCGACGGCATCGGCACGCCGCACTACTACACCGCCTCCTCCCAGGACGTCTCGAACCGGTTCGCCGCCAGCGCGCTGCTCTACGGCTCGCCGCTCGTCGTCCCGATCCCCGACCTGCAGCGCACGTCTCACCTCTTCATGGTCGGGGCGAACCCGCTGGTGTCGCACGGCAGCGTCCTGACTGCCCCGCGGGTCAAGGACCAGCTGCACGCGATCGTCACGCGCGGCGGGCGGGTCGTGGTCGTCGACCCCCGGCGCACCGAGACCGCGCGCCAGTTCGAGCACGTGCCCGTGACGCCGGACACCGACGCCTGGCTGCTGCTCTCGATGCTGCACGTCATCTTCGACGAAGGGCTCGCCGACGACAGCGCGCTGCGTCAGACCGTGGGCGCACGGGCCTTGCAGCTCGCGGCCGCCGAGCATCCGCCGGAGGCCACCGCGGCCCGCACCGGGATCCCCGCCGAGACGGTGCGCGCGCTCGCCCGCGACCTCGCGGCCGCCGACGGCGCCGCGGTCTACGGGCGGACCGGCTCCTGCCTCGGCCGCTTCGGCACGCTGGTCGCCTTCCTGCTCGACGCGCTCAACGCGGTCACCGGCAACCTCGACCGGCCCGGCGGCGCGGTGTTCGGCAAGCCGGCCGTCGCGCTGGACGACGTCGGCGAGGCCGCCGGCCTGGACACGTACGGCAAGGTCCGCGCCCGCTTCGGGGATTTCCCCGACGTGATCGGGGCTCTCCCCGCATCGCTGATCCCGCGCGAGATCACGACGCCAGGCGAGTGCCAGATCCGCGCCCTCTTCGTCTCCGCGGGCAACCCGGTCCTCTCGGTGCCGGACGGCGACGCGCTCGAGGCCGCGCTCGACACGCTCGACCTCTGCGTCTCCCTGGACCTCTACGTCACCGAGACCAACCGCCACGCCGACTACGTCCTGCCCAGCACCACGTGGCTGGAGCGCGACGACGTCCCGCTGGCGTTCCTGGGCTTCTACACCACCCCGTTCGTGCAGCACACCGAGGCGGTCGTGCCGCCGACCGGCGAGGCCCGCGAGGAGTGGGAGGTCATCGAGTCGATCGCCCGGCGCATCGGCACGCAGGCCGCGCCGACCGACCCGCTGCGGCGCCTGGGGCGCCTGGGGCTGCGCCTGAAGCCGCCGCAGCTGCTCTCGATCCTGCTGCGCACCGGCCCCAAGGGCGACTGGTTCGGGCTCAAGCCCGGCGGGCTGAACGTCGACAAGCTGCGCGCCGCGCCGCACGGGATCGTGACGGACCCGCACATCGCCACCGGTGTCCTGGGCGACAAGCTGCGCCACCCCGACGGCCGGGTCCATCTCGATCCCGCGGTCATCCTGGCCGAGCTGCGGCGGCTCGCGGCGACGAACGGCTCGGACCCCGAGCACCCGCTGCGGCTCATCGGGCTGCGCGAGCTTCGATCGCACAACTCCTGGATGCACAACGCGCCGCTGCTCATGCGCGGCGGGCGCACCCAGCACCTGCGGATCAGCCCGGTCGACGCCGACGCGCTCGGGATCGAGGACGGCGACCAGGTCCGGCTCGCCTCGAAGGCCGGCGCGCTCGAGGTCGGCGCGACCGTCACGGACGAGATGACGCCGGGAACGGTGGCGCTGCCCCACGGGTGGGGCCACCAGGGCGGCTGGCGCCTCGCCAACGAGGCCGGCGGCGTGAACGTCAACCGGCTGGCCAGCGCCGAGCCCGAGGACCTCGAGCCGCTCGCGGGCATGGCCTTCCTCAACGGAATTCCCGTCCAGGTGGAGCGCATCGGGCCGGGCCCCGGCGCGCAGGCCGCGCCGCAGGCTGCCGCGGCGCCGGCCGAGGCCGCGACCGCCGCGACGTCCTGAACGGGGCGTCGCGCCGGACAGCGGGCGAGTGGGAAGCTCGCGGAGCCGGGCCGGCGCGCGGCGCCGCGCGGCACCTGCCGGGCGGCGCTACGGAGCGGCGGTCTCGCCGGGCGCGCCGGCGGCGGGATCGGCGGGCGCTGCGGACGCCGTCTCCTGGGCGCGATCCTCGACCGGTGGCTCGTCGGCGGGCATGACCCCATCCTCAGGCGGGGCCGGCGCGTCCTCGGCCGCCGGCACCGCGACGGTCGGTTCGGACGGCGCCGCCAGCCCGCCGGTCGCCTCCACGGCCAGCGCCGGACCGGCGTCGGTGACGGCGGGATCGCCGCCGGTCGTGGCCGGCGCCAGGGCCGGCGCGGCGGGGTCGGCGACGGGGTCGGCCGTCGCCGTGCTGGTCTGAATCGGACGCGGGTGCGGCTCGGGCGGGATCGGACCGGCGGCCGGGGCGACGAGCGGCGCCGGCGCGGGCGGCGGCGCCGGCGCCGCGGAGAGGCTGCGTTCGATCTCGACGCCCGCGGCGCCGGTCACGACGACCGAGGCCACGACGGCGGCGACCTTCGTCGCGCTCAGCACGGACGCTCCCGCGGCCACGGTGACGCCGGCGACCGCGGCGCCGCCGGCCGTGCCGCCGGCGACCGCGCCGCCGGCGACCGCGGCGGCGGAGCCTGCGGCAGCGGCGGACCCCGCGGCGCCGCCGGCAGCCGACCCTGCGGCGCCGGCGGTCAGGGCCCCGCCTCCGGCGGCCGTCGATCCCGCGGCGCCGGCTCCGGCCGTGAGCGCGGTCCCGCCGGCCGCCGTGGTCCCCGCCGAGCCTGCGCCTGCCGCCGCACCGCCCCCGCTCCCGCCGGCGCCGGAGAGCTTGGCGATGATCGCCAGCGGGCCGACGAGGCCGGCCGGGGCCAGGCAGGCGAAGCGGCGCTCGATCGAACGCAGCTCGGACCGGAACTCGCGGCAGCCCGCGCACTCCTTGAGATGGCGTCGAGCCCGGCCGGTCGATCGCACGCCGCGGCCGTGGGCGAGCGCGAGATCGGCGCGGATGTCGGCGCAGTCGGCGTCGCGGGCCTCGGCGGCGGCGGCCAGCCCCACGCGGGCGCGCACGAGGAGCGACTTCACCGCCGGCACGGTCGTGTCGAGCGCCGCAGCCAGGTCGTCGTAGGAGAGGCCCTCGAGTTCGCGCATCAGCAGCGCCGAACGCTGCTGCTCGGGAAGCGCGCGGACGTCGGCGATCAGGCGGCGCAGGTCCTCGCGGCGCTCGGCGGCGGCGAGCGGATCCTGCGACGGGGCGCGCTGGAGGTCGAACAGGTCGGCGGGTGTCGGCACGGGCCGGCGCAGGACGTCGATGCAGCGGTTGTGGGCGACCCGGTAGAGCCAGGCCCGCAGCGCCACGGGCCGGTCGTCGGCGCGCAGGGCGCCGTAGGCGCGCACGAACACGTCCTGCACCGCGTCCTCGGCGTCCTGGCGCGAGCCGGACATCATCTGCCGTGCGTAGGCGAAGATCCGCGGCCGGTAGCGGTCGTGCATGACCGCGAAGGCGTCCTCGTTGCCGGCCCGGAACAGCGCCACGAGCTGCTCGTCGGACCGCAGGCGCAGCAGCGGCGCGCTCAGCGAAATGCGGGCGACGCGCGGCGGTGCGTGGAGGGCGGAGGCTTCCACAAGTGCTCCTCGACCCATGCTAACGCCGCCGCCCTTGGATTGTTGCGGTTTCCCCGCACACCGGCTCCCGACCAGGTCATCCGCTCACGGCGTGTTCGGATTCCCCGCCGACCGCTGGACGCCATTCCGACCGATGCGGTAGGTTTCGGCTCCCCTAACTGCTTAGGGGCGCCTAACACCAATGACCGGCTCCGCCCTCATCCTGCTGCGCGAAGGCCTCGAGGCTGCGCTGATCGTGGCGATCGTGCTGGCCTACCTCCGCAAGCTGGGGCGGCGCGACCAGTTCCGGGCCGTGTGGATCGGCACGGGCATCGCGGTGCTCATCTCGGTCGCGGTCGGCGCCGTCCTGTTCGCGACCGTCGGCAACCTCGAGGGCGACGCCAAGACACTCACCTTCGCGCTGATCATGCTCGCCGCCGCCTGCGTGCTGACCTGGATGGTGTTCTGGATGCGCGGCCAGGCGCGGGCGCTCAAGGGCGAACTGCACGCGAAGGTCGACAGCGCCCTGCTCGCCGGGTCGCTCGCCGCGCTGGCCGCGGTCGTCTTCTTCGGCGTGCTGCGCGAAGGCATCGAGACGGTCCTCTTCTTCCTCGCCGCCGCCGGGAACAGCTCGGCGGTCGACTCGCTCGTCGGCGGGGCGCTTGGTCTCGCCGTCGCCATCGGGATCGCGTACGCCTTCTACCGCGGCGCCAGCTGGCTGAACCTGCGCCAGTTCTTCACGATCAGCGGCGCGCTCGTGCTGCTCGTGGCCGCCGGGCTGCTCTCGCGCTCGCTCGCGGAGTTCCAGCTCCTGGGCACGATCCCGACCTTCTGGTACCCCGTGTTCGACGTCAGCTCGGTCGCCGCCCTCTCGACCGAGACGTTCAGCGGCAAGCTCCTGCGCGGCCTGTTCGGCTGGGATCCGGCGCCGTCGATCGAGGAGATCGGCATCTGGCTCGCCTACGTCGGCGTCGTCGGCACGCTGTACTTCCGCGGCCTGGTCTCGATGCCGCGGCTGCGCCGCCGCCGCGCACCGGCCGCGATGCCGGCGCCGCCCGCCGGCACCGCCACCGAGTCCGCCGACGCCTGACTCGTGCGCGGCCCGGTCGCCCCGCCCCGCCGGGCCGCCGCCCTCGGGCTGGCCGTCGCGGTCGCCGTGGGCGCCGCCGCCTGCGGCGAGGATCGCGGCGAGAAGGCCGCAACCGCCGGATCGTCGACCACCGGCACCACGGCCACCACGGCGGCCGGCCCGGTCGTGGCGACGCTCGACGTCGTCCTGACCGAGTACCGGATCACGCCCGCGAACCCGACCGTGCCGAAGCCTGGCGTCGTCGAGATCGAGGTCAGAAACCGCGGCTCGATCGGCCATGCGCTTGAGGTCGAGGGTCCCGGCGGCGAGGTCGAGACGCCCACGATCGCCCCGGGGCAGACCGCCGATCTCAAGGTCGACCTCGACAAGCCAGGCAGGTACGTGTGGTACTGCCCCGTGGGCGACCACCGCGAGCGCGGCATGAAGGGCACCATCACCGTCAAGGGCTGATCGGTGGCCGTCTTCACCGATGCCGAGGAGGTCTACGACCTGATCGGCGGGGTCTTCGGCGCGCTGGCCGCCGACCCCGACCGGGCGCGGCTCGCGCGCATCGGCGTGGTCGCGCAGTTCCGGCTCACCGATCCGGCGGCGCAGATCACCGTGCCCATGAACGGCGACGGCCTGATCGAGTTCGGCCATGCCAGCCAGCAGCCGGACGTCGTGCTGCGCCTGTCGGCGGACCTCCTGCACGCACTCTTCCTCGGCACCGCCAACGCGACCGTGGCGATGGCCCGCGGCCAGATCCGCACCGAGGGCCCGGTCGCCAAGGTGCTGTCGCTCGTCTCCCTGGTCCGCGTCGTCGTGCCCGCCTACCGCGAGCGGCTCGAGGCGGCCGGCCGCGGCGACCTGCTCGCGGCGTAGGACTGGTCAGGCGAGCCCGGGCAGGTCGGCGCGCGCGGCGGTGACCATCTCGGCGAGCGTCCCGCGGCTGGAGTGGCGGGGCCGCCAGCGCAGCTCCCTGCGGGCCTTCGCGCAGTCCATGACCACCGGCGCGCGGAACGCGTTGAGCCACGCGGCCTCCGGTGGCAGGAACGGCAGGCGCTCGGCGACGGCGGCGGCGGCGTCCACGCCGAGGTCGGGCACCGGGATCGAATACCAGCCCAGGGCGTCGGCGAGGTCCTTCATCCGCAGGAGGTCGGCCGCGGCGAGGTTGTAGACCCCGGGCGCTCCGCGTCCCAGGACCGCCGCGCGCATCGCGGTGGCCACGTCGTCGTGGTGCACGAGCTGGAACGGGACCCCGGGGTCCGGGATGACCGGCTTGAGGATCGGCACGACGTCGAACAGCCGCCGCACGGCGTCGGGCAGGCGCCCGGCGATCTGGACGTAGGGGAGGGTGCGGATGAGCAGCAGGCCGCCCGGCCCGCCGACGATGCAGGGCCGAAACACGTAGGCGTCGGTGCGGCTTCCCTCCAGAAGCTCTGAGAGCAGCTCCTCGACCTCGGCCTTCTGGCGCGAGTAGTAGAACGCCTCGGTGCCGCGCGGCGCGGTCTCCTCGGTGATCAGCTCGGGGTTGTCCTCGTGGAAGCCGTAGGCGGCCACCGAGGAGGCGTAGACGAGGCGATCGACGCCGCCGTCGAGCGCGGCCTCGAAGACGTTGCGCGAGCCCTCGAGATTCACGGCGTGGCTCTCGTCCGGCGAGCCCATGATCACGAAGGCGAGGTGCACGACCACGTCGGCGTCGGCGACGAGGCGGTGGACGCTGCCGCGGTCCAGGACGTCGCCGCGGCGGTACTCCGTCTTGCGCCATCCATGGGCGGCTGGGTCGAACGGGCGGCGGGCCATCCCGATGACACGTCGGACCGCGCGCGACCGCTCGAGCGCTCCGATGAACGGGAGGCCGATCTCGCCGGTCGGCCCGGTCACCGCCACGGTCAGACCGGCCTGGGATGACGCCGCCACGGCTTCAGGTCTACCCGAGGGCGTGCCGATGCGCAACCGACGGGGCCGCATGCGGCGCCCGCCACCTGCTGGTCCGACGCTCATGAACGCATCCCAGGACGACCGCCCGCCCATCCGGCGTGCGCACACCCGCACCCGGGGCCGGCTGCCGGCGGCCGTGGCGATCGCTGCGGCTGCGGCGGCCGCCGGCGGGGCGGCGGCGCTGGCCGCCGGCGGCCTGCCGGTCGGCGGCGCGGGCGCTCCGGACGTGCGGCTCGTCGACGACGATGGCGGCCAGCCGCTGTTCCAGCTTCAACACCTCGGCCCGGGGGAGTCGGCTGAGCGCTGCCTGACCGTCGAGAACCAGGGCCGGCTCGCCGCGCGCGTCGCGCTCGCCGGCACCGTGGACGGCACCGGCCTGGCGCCGTTCCTGGCGGTGCGGGTCCAGCGAGGCGCCCGGCCGGCTGGCGCGCCGTTCGGCTCCTGCGACGGGTTCGCGGAAGCCGGGCCGCCGATCTTCAACGCGCCGCTCGCCGCGCTGCCTGCCAACGCGCAGGCGGGCGCGCTGGACCCGGAGATCCTGCTGCCAGGGGCGTCGGCCACCTACCGGGTGACGGCGACGCTCGCCGACGACAACGCCGCGCAGGGCCGCACGGCGGGCGCGACGTTCGTCTTCGCAGCGGAGGGCATTCCGGGGACGGGCGTGGCGACCGTCCCCGCCGGGACGGGCACGGCCACGGTTCCGGTCGTCCCGCCGGCCCCGCCGCGCGCGGGCACGGCGTGCACGACGGTCACCCTGGGGCCACGCACCGCCCGGACGTTTGCGGCCCGCACCCGGACCCTGCGGGGCACGCTCACCGTGCGCCGCGTGGTCCGGGGTCGGGCCACGCGCCTGCGGCTCACGGCGGCGCTGCGGGTCCGCGGCCGGCGCCTGCCAATCGCACGCTGGCGCCAGGCGACGTGGTCGATCGCCGGTCGCCGGGCGGGTGTCGTGCGCCGGCGACCGTTTGCGGTGACCGTCACAGCCCGCCGCTTCCGCGTCGGGACGGTTGCGGTCCGGGTCGTCGTGCGCCCCCGGACCGCGCGGCGGACCGCGCGGCGGACCGCCCGCACGGTGACGGCGACCTTCCGCCTGCGCGTCAAGGGCGTCCGGCGCGGCGGTGGCGTGGCCTGCCGCGTCGGGTAGCTCAGGGCGGAGATCAGCGCTGCAGGCGCGTGCGCGCGACCTGCTCGCAGCCGTTGACCTGGTCGATCGCGTCCGCGCGCACCGCGTCAGTCCCGCCGCCGCACTGGACGAGGTCACGGACACCGTCGCGGGCATCGATCTGGTCGTCGCCGTCGCCGCTGCTGAGCGTGTCCCGCCCGGGGCCGCCGGTCAGGCGGTCGTTCCCCGCGGCGGCGACCAGCAGGTCCGATCCCGGCCCGCCGGCGAGCGTGGCGGCGAGGCCGCGCGCGAAGATGCGGTCGTTCCCGCCGCCGCCGGCGAAGGTGCTGCCGTCGCCGTCGCCGTAGACCTCGTCGTTGCCGGCCCCGCCCTGAACCTGGTCGGTGCCGGTGCCGGCGAAGATGCTGTCGTTCCCGGCGTCGCCGAAGATGCGGTCGTTCCCGGGCTGGGCAAAGATCTGGTCGCCGCCCGTCCCGCCGAGGATCGTGTCGTCGCCGGGGCCGGCGTAGGCGATGTCGGCGCCCGCGTCGAGCACGATCCGGTCGCTGCCCGCGCCGCCGACGGCGAGGTCGACGCCGTCGCCGCCGAGGGCGACGTCGTCGCCGGGCCCGGCCTCGAGGTAGTCGTTGCCCGCGCGCCCGTCCAGGCGGTCGGCGCCGTCCTCGCCAAAGATCTGATCGGGGCCCGTCGTCCCGGTGAGGACGTCGGGCCCGGGCGTGCCGAGCACCGCGTCGGCGAGCGCCGGGGCGGCGGCGACCGCCGCGGCGATGGCGGCGAGGATGATCGTGCGGCGGGCGGTTCGGAGCATGGGAGAGTGGAAACGGTGGCGTTTGCGAAACGTTGCGCGGTTGCCGTCTGGTGTTCGTCGCGGCGGGGCGCGCGCCTTCCAATGGTCGCGGATCGCCGGCACGGGAGCGCTGGTCGACTGGCTCCACATCCCCTTGCGCGCGGCGGTTCTGAGTGGGTGACTTGCAGATGCCGCGGCTGGCTGGGGAGGAGGCGCGTCCGATCGCCCGAGGGCCGCCGGCGACCGGATTCGCCTCCGGCATCGCCCGGCGCGCGCAGTCTTGCGCGCGTCGAGGCGCCGTGCTGTGGCGAAGCGGGCGCCGCGGTGGCGTGATCGGCGGCCGTTCCCACGGCTGGGTCTGAAGCGTCCCGTATTGCGTCGTTCCAGGCCCAGGCTCGCCTGTCGGCCGGGCCGCGCGCGCCGTGCGCGGCGAATCACCACGTGGCAGCGGTCGAAGTGCGCCGGGAGTGCTCCGGAACCGCGCAGCGGGGGCGCCCGGGGCGGGCGGTCGCGGGGCTCAGCGACGCGCCGGACGCGGCGGGCCGCGACGTCACACCGGTCGGTACCTCGGTCATCCGCGGCGCCCACCCACGGTGAGCGGCCACTACGCGTCGTCGTAGCCCGGCTCCCCGGGCAGGAGCACCCGCGCCGTCTCGCCGCTGACCACGACCCGCGGCTGGACCGGCACGATCTCGTGGCTGCGGGCGTGGGCGAGGACGGCGTCGGCCGAGGGGAAGCGCCCGAGCTGCTCGAGGTGCTTGATCGTCGGGAAGACGAGCAGGATCTCGCCCCGTCCGTGCGCGTCGAGGGCGGCCTGCGGGGTCAGCCAGGCCGCGTCGACGCACTCTTCGCCGTCGGGGGCCGCCTCGGCGCCGTCGGGCAGGACGGCGAGGAAGAAGTGCGTGTCGAAGCGCACCTTGACCTCGGCCGGCGTGATCCAGCGCGAGAACTTCACGAGCCCGGCGGGATCGACGCCGGCGATGCCGGCTTCCTCGTCGAGCTCGCGGACCGCGGCCGCGCGGTGCGCCGCGTCGCCCTCGCCCTCGTGGGCGTCGACCGCGCCGCCCGGGAAGACCCAGGCGCCGCCCATGAACCGCGCCGCCGGGTTGCGCTGGACGAGCAGCACCTCGAGGGCGCCCCCGCCGCCGCGTAGGACGATGACCGTGGCGGCCTGGCGCGGGACGACCGGTGCGTCCGGGTTGAGCTCCTCGCCCGTCTGGGCGGCGGTCTGGCGATCGACCTCCATCGTGGGCGGGTACGCTACCGGCATGAGCGAAACCCAGACCCTGCAGCAGTGGATCTGTGAGTCGTGCGGCTACATCTACGATCCCGCCGAGGGGGACCCCGACGGCGGCGTCGCGCCCGGCACGGCCTTCGAGGACATCCCCGACGACTGGTTCTGCCCGGTCTGCGGCGCGCGCAAGCGCGACTTCACCCCGTACGACGCGTGATGGGATCGGCGGCCCGCGCATGAGCAAGAAAGGGGGCCGCCTGCCGGTGCCGCGGGTCGACCCCGGCGCGCTTCCGAAGCTGGCCAAGCGCCTGAGCGGCGCCAAGCTCGTCTACGGCGACCCCGTGCGGGTCGGAGAGCGGGCGGTCGTGCCGGTGGCCGTCGTGCGCGTATCCGGCGGGTTCGGCTTCGGCCAGGGCACCGATCCCTCCGGCGAGGGCGGCGGCGACGGCGGCGGGGGCGGAGGCCACCTGCGCGCCAAGCCCGCCGGCTTCATCGACATCGGCCCGGACGGCGCCCGCTACCAGCCGATCGAGGCGCCGGACGCCGCCGCGCAGACCGCACCGCGCACAGCCCTCGTCGCCGGGGCCAGCGCCGTGGCCGGCTTCGTTGCCGCGGCGGGCCTGATCGGCGCGCGCATCGCCGCGCGCCGGGCGATCGGCGCGCTGCCCGGCGCTAGGCCGCGCGGGCGAGCGGCGCTGCCGTCGCCGCGGCGATAGCGCCCGCCGTCGCGCCGACCAGCGCGTCGAGGTCCGCCGCCGAGATCGCCAAGGGCGGCATCAGCACGACGACGTCGCCCAGCGGCCGGATGATCGCGCCGCGCTCGCGCGCGGCCAGCGCCACCTGGTGGCCGATGCGGGCCTCGAGGGGGAAGCCCTCGAGCTCGATGCCGACCATGAGGCCGCACTGGCGCACCGCGGCCACGGCGGGCAGC
>CAZEKK010000066.1:6933-11284 GCA_964512905.1 uncultured Solirubrobacteraceae bacterium | reverse complement strand
CTAGGCACCCGCAGGCACCACCTGCCGACGACGGCCCCGGGCACTCGCCCGGGGCCGTCGTGCGTTCCCCGGCCACCGCCCTGTGGCACAACGCACTAGGCTTGCGCGGCGCCGGTCCGCCGGCGTTCGGATCATGGACGGAGCCGAAACGACCGAATACCGGGCCGTGAACCCCCGACCGGACGTGCATCGCCGGGACGCGCTCCTCCGCGCGATTCCGGACGTCGCCAAGCGTTTCCTGCTCGTCGACGACTTCGATGCGGCGCTGAGAGAGGCGTTCGACCGCTTCGGCACGGCCGCGGAAGTGGGCCGGGTCTACCTCTTCCGCAACCGGGAGAGCGAAGCCGGCGGACTCCTGTACGACCTCGTCCAGAGCTGGGCGGCGCCCGGCGTGACATCGGACAACGCCGATTCCGACTGGCTGGGCGCGGACGTCAGCTGGCTGCCCAGGTGGCGCGAGCGCATGCTGGCGGGCCAGGCGATCAGCTTCAACACGAGCGACGTCGACACGCCCCTGCGGGCGATCCTGGATCGGGGAGGGACCACGACGTTCCTCGATGCGCCCGTGTTCACCTCCGACGGCTGGTGGGGCTTCGCCGGATTCGAGCAGGTCACGGGCCCCCGGCCGTGGCAGCCGTTCGAGTACGACGCGGCCCGGGCGCTGGGCGACGTGATCGGCGCGGCGTTGACGCGCAAGCACGCCGAGGCTGGCCTGCGCACCGTCAAGTCCATGCAGGCCGCCGCCTTCGAATCGACGGCCGACGGGCTGCTCGTCGTCGACCGCGAGGGGCGGATGACCGCGTGGAACCAGCGGTTCCTCGAGCTGTGGGGACTGCCCGAGGCCCTCGCCTCGTCGCGCGAGGACGACCGGGCGATCGCCTTCGTTCTCGACCAGCTCGCCGACCCGGATGGGTTCGTGGCGAAGGTGCGCGCGCTCTACGCCGAGCCGGCGGCCGAGAGCTTCGACGTGCTCCACCGGATCGACGGCCGGGTCTTCGAGCGCTACTCGCGTCCCCAAGTGATCGCCGGCGAGATCGTGGGCCGCGTGTGGAGCTTCCGAGACACCACGGACCGCGAGGAGGCCAAGCGGGCCTTGGAGGAGTCCGAGTCGCGGTTTCGGCAGACGTTCGCCGAGGCACCGATCGGCATGGCGATCGGCACGCCGCTCGACAGCCCCGAGGCGGGCTGGGGCATCACCGATGCCAACGGCACGCTGTGCGCGATGCTCGGCCGGTCCGTCACCCGGCTGTGCCGGCTCGGGGTGTGGGGCATCGTCCACCCGGCAGACCACCATGCGGTCGAGGATGTCGGGGCGCGGATCGGCACGCACCCCGGCGACGCCCAGCGGTTCGAGGCGCGCATGCTGCGCCGGGACGGCTCGGTGCTGTGGGCCGAGATCTCCACGGCACTGGTGTCTCCGGGCGATGGCGGCGCGCCGTACGCCATCCACCAGATCCAGGACGTGACCGAGCGCCGCGCCAGCGCCGAGCGGCTGAGCTACCTCGCGTACCACGACGACCTCACGGGCCTGCCGAACCGGACGCAGTTCGAGCACGCCCTGCGCTCGGCCGTCGCGCGTGCCCGTCGCGCCGAGCACGCCGTCGCCGTGCTCAACCTCGACGTGGACCGGTTCAAGCTCGTCAACGACGGGCTCGGCCACGCGGCAGGCGACGAGGCGCTGCGGCAGATCGCCGGCCGGCTGCGCAGCGCCGTGCGCGACGGCGAGCTGGTCGCGCGCCACGCCGGCGACGAGGCGCTCGTATTGATCTCCGATCTCGAGCCGCGCACCGCGGTCGACGCCGCCCGCCAAGTCGCACGCCGGATCCAGGCTGCGCTGCGGACGCCGTTCGTGCTCTCCGGAACCGAGTTCCTCCTCGACGCCAGCATCGGCGTGAGCGTGTACCCGCGCGACGCCGAGGACGAGGAGACGCTGCTCCGGCACGCCGACGCCGCCATGTACGCGGCGAAACGCGCGGGCCCCGGGAACGTGCGGATCTTCGAGCCGGGCGGAGGCGACCCGGCCGCCCGCCTCTCGCTCTCGAGCCGGCTGTCGCGGGCGCTCGAGGCCGGCGCGCTGGTGGTCCACTTCCAGCCGATCGTCCAACTGCCGGCGTGGGCGGCCGGCGAGCCGCCCGCGGCCTGGATCGTTGGCGCCGAGGCCCTCGTCCGCTGGCAGGAGGAGGGGCGCCTGCTCGCGCCCGACGAGTTCATCCCGATCGCCGAGGAGACCGGTCTGATCGACCCGCTCACCGAACAGGTGGTCGCCGCGGCCTGCGGCGCCCTGCGGTCGTGGCGGGCGCGCGGCCACGACCTGGCGGTCGCCGTGAACCTCTCGCCGGTCCAGCTGCGCGACGCGACGCTGGCGCCGCGGCTCGCCAGTGCCGTCGCCGACAGCGGCGGCGACCCGCGCGCCGTCGTGGTCGAGGTCACCGAGACCAGCGCCATGAGCGGAGGGCAGGAGCGCGTCGTGCTCCCCGCGCTGCGCGAGCACGGGATGCGCGTGGCGATCGACGACTTCGGCACCGGATACTCGTCGCTGGACCGGCTGCTCGACACCCGTGCCGACTACCTCAAGGTCGACCGCTCGATCGTCGGGCGCGTGCCGCACGACCGGGCCGCCCGCACCATCCTCGAGGCGGCGATCCGGATGGCGGACGGCTTCGGCATCGCCCCGGTCGCCGAGGGCATCGAGGTGCGGGCGCAGGCCGAGCTGGCCGGGCGCCTCGGCTGCGAGCTCGGCCAGGGCCGGCTGTTTGCGCCTCCGCTCCCGCTCGAGGAGCTGCTGGAGCTGCTCGGCTCGCCGGTCGGCTCGCACGCCTGACGACCCGTCTCACGCCCCCGGAGCATCGGGGTGCCCGGCGGCCGAAGCTGGCCGGCCAGCCAGGACCGCCGGTACCCTGGCGGCCATGCCCGTGCAGGCTCCACCGCCGGTCAGCTTCAACCCGCTCGCGCGCCTCGCTGCCGACCGGCGGATCGACCGGCGCCTCGGGCGCCGGCTGCCGCCGGGTCCGGACGACTACAGCGTGGGGCGCACCCTGCGCTTCGTCCGCGAGCCGCTGCCGATCCTCCTCGACGGCTACCACCGCTTCGGACCGGTCTTCACCGTCCGCGTCCTGCACGTACGCGGCGTCTTCCTCCTCGGGCCGGCGGCGAACCACTTCGTCACGGTCTCGCACGCCGACGCGTTCAGCTGGCGCGAGGGGAGCCTCGGCGACCTGATCCCGTTCCTCGGTGACGGGATGCTGACGATCGACGGCGCCTATCACCGGCGTGCGCGGCGGATCATGCTGCCGATGTTCCACCGCGAGCGCGTGGCCGCGACGGTGACGACGATGATGGAGGAGGGCGAGCGCGCGCTGGCGCCGTGGTCGCCCGGCGACCTCGTCGACGTCTACGCCTGGGCCCGCACGCTCGCCCTGCGGATCGCGATGCGCGCGCTGTTCGGCTTCGATCCGGACCGCGCGCTGCAGGACGTCGACATGGCGCACGAGTTCGAGGCGGCGCTCGGGTTCTACGCCAAGGATTACGTGCTCCAGACGCTCCGCGGCCCGGGCACGCCGTTCGGCCGTCTGATGGCCGCGCGCCGGCGCCTGGACGGCGTGATCTACGCCGAGATCGCCCGTCGCCGGCGCAGCGGCGAGCGCCGCGAGGACCTGCTGTCGCTGCTGCTGGACGCCCGGGACGAGGACGACGGCTCCGCCTTGAGCGACCGGGAGGTGCGCGACCAGGTCATGACGCTGCTGTTCGCCGGGCACGACACCTCGACGTCGACGCTCACCTTCCTCTTCTACGAGCTGGCCAAGCAGCCGGCGGCGCTGGCCCGAGTCTGCGCGGAGCAGGACCGTGTGCTGGGCGGGCGGGCGCCGACCGGCGCCGACCTGGCCGGCGGCCTCCCCGAACTCGACCTCGCTCTCGACGAGACGCTGCGGCTCTACCCGCCGGCGTGGATCGGCCCGCGCCGCGCGATCCGCGACACCGAGTTCGCCGGCCACGCGATCCCGGCGGGAACGCCGGTGAACTACTGCTCGTGGGCCAGCCACCGCCTGCCCGAGGTCTTCCCCGATCCCGAGGCGTTCGTGCCGGACCGTTTCGCGCCCGCGGCGCGGGCGGCGCTCCCGAAGGGCGCCTACGTGCCCTTCGGCGGCGGCTCGCGGACCTGCCTGGGGATGCGCTTCGGACAGACGGAGATCAAGCTGCTCGCCACGCTCGCCCTGCAGCGGTTCCGGCTCGAACTGGCGCCGGGCTACGAACTGAGCGTCCGCCAGATGCCGACGCTCAGCCCGCGCGGCGGGATGCCGATGTTCGTGCGCCCGCGCGGGGTGCCGGGCGACCTCGGCGCGGTCACGGCGAC
>CAZEKK010000066.1:4509-6833 GCA_964512905.1 uncultured Solirubrobacteraceae bacterium | reverse complement strand
CGGTAGCTGCCGCGCCCGGTCATGAGGACGAGATCGGCGCCGGCCCGCATCGCGGCCACCGCGGCGGCCGGGACGTCCGAGCGGGCGGTCACAGCCGCGGCCTCCATCGAGTCCGTGATGATCACGCCGCGGAAGCCCAAGCGCTCGCGGAGCAGCCCGGTCAGGATGCGCGGCGACTGGGAGGCGATCCGCCCGCCGTCGAGCGCCGGGTAGCGGGCGTGCGACGCCATCACCAGCGGCACGCCGGCGCCGATCGCCGCGCGAAACGGGACGAGGTCCTCGGCAGCGATCGCGGCGGCGGCGCGGTCGACGTCGACCGCGCCGTCGTCGGTGTTGCCCGCCGCGGCGCCGAGGCCCGGGAAGTGCTTGGCCGTCGCCGCGACGCGGCCATCGTCGAGCGCCTGCACGGCGGCGGCCACGCTGCGTGCGACGGCGCCCGGCCCGCCGGGGTAGGCCCGGCCCGCCATCACGGACTCCGGGCCCGCGGCGACGTCGGCGACCGGCGCCAGGGCGACGTTCACGCCCGCCCGCCGCAGCCCGGCAGCGGTCGCCGCCGCCGCCGCGCCGGCCGCCGCCGGGGTCGCCAGGTCGGGCGGCGCGAGATCCGGCGGCGCCCACGGGAGGATCCTGACCTCGCCTCCCTCCTGGTCGGCCGCCACGAGGGCGCCGCCGGCGGCGGCGTCCTGAAGCGACTGCGTCAAGGCGCGCACCTGACCCGGGCTGGCGGCGTTCTCGCGGAAGAGGATCACGCCGGCTGCGCGCCCGGCGCGCAGCGCCCGGCGCACGTACGCAGGCGCCTCGGTGCCGGCGAAGGCCAGCACGAGGGTCTGGCCCACGGCCTGGTCGACGGGGACCGGCGGCGTACCGGCCGGATCCTGGGCCTGGCCCCCGGCGGCCGACGACGCAGTCCGGCCGGCGCCGGCGCCGTCGCTGCCGGCGCTGTCGCTGCCGTTGTCGCCGCTCGTTGCGACGATGACCCCGGCCGCTGCCGCGACGGCTGCGGCAAGGCCGAGGGCGGCGAGGCGGCGGCGGGCAGCAGGGTCGCGGGCGCGGGGCATCGGGCGCTGACGGTACCCGCGCGCGAGCCGGGCCGCGCGGCGCTGGCGGCGCGGACCGAGTTGGGCGGGCGATGCCGCTGCTGGGAGGCGGGGGCGACCGGGGGCCGCGGCGCGGCGCGGAGACATGCACAACCGCACACTCGCCGCGTTGTCGGCGCGCGGCGTTCAATGGTGCATGCCATGCGTGCATTGGTGCACGCGCGTCCGGGGACCGGGACCGGTTGCTGCGTTCTGCATGCTCCGCGGCGCCGGATCCGCGCCCGTGCGGCCTGCCCGGAGCGCGGCTCCCGCCGCGCCCGTAGCGGAGCCTTCCTCGCGCGACGATCGCCGGGCCGCTGGCCAGCCCCGCCCACTGCGACGAGGACGACAAGGGTCTGGCGACGCGGACCGCAACTGGACGGGCCCGGAGGGGCGGACCGGGTGGCCGGCGGACAGGCGGCCGGCGGATCAGGCGGCCGGGCCGCGCTGCCAGCGTCGCAGCAGCGGCAGCGGGTCGACCAGCGCGCCGCGCCCGCCCCGGCCACGACGCACCTCGAAGTGCAGGTGGTCGCCCTGGCAGCTTCCGGTGCAGCCGACGGCTCCGACGCGTTGCCCGGCGCGCACGCGCCAGCCGACCCTGAGCGGCGACGGCGCCTCGAGGTGGAAGTAGGCGTACGTCGCGTCCGCCGCCGGACTGTAGAGCGCGACGTGGTTGCCGCGGGCCCCGTCGCTCCCGGCCTCGACCACCACGGCGTCGCGCACCGCTCGCAGCGGGGTGCCCGCCGGCGCGAAGACGTCCTGGCCGGCGTGGGCGTGGCTGGAACGCTGGGCGCCGAAGCGGTTGGTGGCGGTCCCGTAGTCGACGGATCGCGCGGCGATCGGGAACACGGCCGCCGGGCGCCGCGTCCTGACGGGCGCGACCGCGGCACGTGCGCCCGCGCCGGCGTTGTGGAGGCCGGGCACTGGGCGGGTCGGCCGGTCGCGGTGCGGCGGCGGGGCGGTCGCGGGCGCCGGAGTCTCGGATGGGGCGGCGAACGCCGCGCTGGCGGCGCCGCCGGCGATGAGCGTGAGCGCCACGAGCCCAAGCGGGCGCGCGGGGATGCGGGTGCGCACGAGAACGTGCCTCCTCTGGGCCTGCGAGGTGAGCTGACGGGCTGGCGTCGGGGAAACGACGCTGGGGGCGCAGCAGCGCCCCCTTCGCCCCATGGCCGGAGCTGCCGGCCGGCGGGTCCCCCGCTCGCTGCCGCGCGGGCAGCGACTCGGCCCGATCGGGGAATCGGACTCCGC
>CAZEKK010000066.1:1751-4409 GCA_964512905.1 uncultured Solirubrobacteraceae bacterium | reverse complement strand
GACGCGGCGTCAGCCGAACGTCAGCTTCGAGCGGTCGGCGGGGTCCACCTTGACCGGATACGACGAGCCGGCGCCGTAGGGCGACGTGTCCTCGCCGGCGATGATGTAGCGCAGCGTCGCCTCGTAGGGCTCGCCGCCGTCGATCGTCACGACGAGGCCGAGATCGAGCACCGCGTTGCCGTGCAGGCGCTCGCCGGTGTCGGTCGCGCTCGTGACGACTGCCGTGCCCGACAGGCCCTCCGCCGACAGGCGGCGATACTCGAGGCCCTGCTGCTGCATCGCGTCGCGATCGGCGAGGTCCTGCTGGCTGGGCATGCCGCCGCCCGCCATCGCCCCGCCTGCGGCGGCCTGCTGCGCGGCGGCGGCCTGCTGCATCTGCTGCGCCTGGTCCATCGCGCCCGTCATGTCCTTCATGCCCTTGAAGAGGCCCATGCGAGTTCCTTCGTTCGTGGGTGAGCGTCGTCTGCCTGCGCGACCGTGGTCACATCTCGGCGAGGATGCGCGCCTTCTGGGCGGCGAACTCCTCCTCGGTCAGCAGGCCCTTGTCCTTGAGGTCGGCGAGCTTCTCGATTCGCGCTGCCGGATCCTGAGCGATCTGGGCGTTCGCCGCGGCGACCTGCGCGCCCGCAGCCTGGGCGGCCGCGGCAGCCTGGAGGTCGCCGAAGCCCGTCGGGGCTCCGGGCGCGGGGGCGGGCGCCGGAGCGGCGGGCGCCGGAGCGGCGGCCGGCCCGCCCGCGAGGGCGACCGCCTGCGGATTCTGGGGGTCGGCCTTCACCGCCACGACCGCTCCCGGCACGATCTGTCCCGCCTGCAGCCGGGGGATCGCCTGCTCGATCGTGGTCCGGTACGGCTGGCGCCCCGGCAGCGTCACGTCGAGTTCCAGCCGGGCGATCGGATGGTCGTTGAGGCTGCCGCCGGTGTCGGTCACCGAGACGACCGCCGCGGTGCCGTCGATCCCGCCGGCCTGCAGCTGCTGGGTCTGCTGGATGCCCTCCATCATCTGGCGCGACTGGCTCAGCGTCTCGCCGATCGACGGTCGCGGCATCGCGCGACCCATCTTCGCGATCTCGTTGAGGTCCTTCATCCCCTTGAAGAGGCCCATGCTCCGGCTCCTTTGTCCCCCGCACCTCGAGGCCAGACTGTAGCCGGGCCGATCGCTCAAGGCCACCGCCGGGGCGCCGAATACCGGACCGAGGTGACGACGGCTCCGGACCCACTCCGCCCGCGCGTCCTCATCGTCGAGGACAGCATGGTCCAGGCCCGCGTGGTCATGGCCAAGCTCCGCGCAGCCTGGGGCGACCACGACGGGCTGCACGCGCCCGACCTCGCGGACGCGGTGGCCGCGCTCGGCCCCGACGCGGCAGCGTTCGACTGCGTCCTTCTGGACCTCGGGCTGCCCGACGCCGACGGCCTCGAGGCGCTCAAGCGCATCCATCGGCTGGCGCCGAGCCTGCCGATCGTCGTCCTCAGCGGCGAGGACGACGAGACCATCGCGCTGCTCGCCGTGCGCGAGGGCGCCCAGGACTTCCTGGTCAAGGGACAGGTCGGGGACGGGCACATCGCGCGGGCGATCACTCACGC
The DNA here is from genome assembly GCA_964512905.1 of uncultured Solirubrobacteraceae bacterium. GTDB lineage: Bacteria > Actinomycetota > Thermoleophilia > Solirubrobacterales > Solirubrobacteraceae > CANJIV01. The sequence continues at coordinate 2,828 of CAZEKK010000066.1, read as the reverse complement.
GATCGAGCGCAAGCGCCAGGAGATCGAGCTCGTCCACCAAGCCTTCCACGACAGCCTGACCGCGCTGCCCAACCGGCGCCAGTTCTCGTCGCAGCTCGACATGGCTATCACCCGCATGCACCGCTCGCCGAATCCGATCGCGCTGCTCTACGGCGATCTCGACGGGTTCAAGCCGATCAACGACCGCCTCGGCCATGCGGCCGGCGACGAAGTCCTCGTCGAGACTGCGCAGCGACTGCGGCGGACGGTCCGTGCCGGCGACCTCGTCGCCCGGCTTGGCGGGGACGAGTTTGCGGTGCTCTGCGAGGGCGCCGGCCAGAGCGAGGCCGTCGAGATCGCCGAGCGCGTCTGGCGCGCGGTCGCGGCGCCGATGCTCGCGGCCGGCGAGACCGTCGAGGTCGGCATCAGCGTCGGCATCGCGACCGCCGCGTCGCCCGAGACCACCGCCGAGGATCTCCTGGCGGAGGCCGACGCGGCGATGTACCGCGAGAAGACCGCCGCGGGCGCCGCTCGCTGAACCCGTCGATCGGCGCCGGCTGCGGCCCGCCCGCTGCCGTCCCCGGGGGACGACGAATCGCGTCGCCGCGCTCCCGTGTGCGAGCGCCGTGTGCGAGCGCCGCGTGGTCCGGAGAGCGCGGTGCGCGAGCGCCGCGTGGTCCGCGCGCCGCGCGGCCCGCCTCGGCCCTGCCCCGCTACCCCGCCGCTGCGGCGCAGGCGGCGTCGAGCAAGGCGTCGAAGTCGGCGTAGGCCGCCTCGACCGCCGCCAGCAAGGGCGCAGCTCCGTCGAGATCGCCCGCACGGCCGAGGTGCTCGAGATCACGGCAGGCGGCAGCCAGTTCGAGCCCGGCCATGGAGCCTGCGCTGCCCTTGAGCTTGTGTGCCACCGCGGCCACCTGGACGCTGTCGTCGGCCGCCACGGCGGCGCGAAGGTCCGCGAGCAGGCCTGGCCCCTCGCTGCGGAAGATCTCGGTCAGTTCGGGCAGGAGCCCATCGGCGTCACCGCCGAGCTCCTCGCGCAGCGCGCCCAGCAGCGCGGCAACCGCGTCGTGAGCGGCCGGGCCGCCGTTGCCCGCCCCG
>CAZEKK010000066.1:0-1651 GCA_964512905.1 uncultured Solirubrobacteraceae bacterium | reverse complement strand
TCGCCGCCGCCCCGTTCGCCGCCGCCCCGTTCGCCGCCGCCCCGTTCGCCGCCGCTGCCGACACCGCCGGCGCGGACCCGTCGGCGCCGTCCGTCGGCTCGGGGTCGGGGGCGGCCTCCTCCGGGGGCGGTGCGGCGTGCTCCAACCGCGGGCACCGCTCGATCGCTGCGACCAGGTCGGCCATCCGCACCGGCTTGGCGACGTAGTCGTCCATGCCGGCGGCCAGGCAGGCCTCGCGGTCGCCCTGCATGGCGTTGGCGGTCATCGCGACGATCCGCGGCTGCACGACCTCGGAGTGCTGGTCGCGGATCGCCCGCGTGGCGCGCAGCCCGTCGAGTCTCGGCATCTGGACGTCCATGAGCACGAGGTCGTACGCCTGGCGTTCCACGGCGGCGACGGCCTCGGCGCCGTCGGAGGCAACGTCGCATCGATACCCGAGCTTCTCCAGCATCCGCGTCGCCACCTTCTGGTTGACCGGATTGTCCTCGGCCAGCAGGATCCGCAGCGGATGGGCCTCGGCCATGTCCGGCGCGTGCTCCTCTGTTGACGGAGAGCCCGCACCCGGCGCCGCAGCGCCGGCGAAGACGCCGGCCAGCGCGTCGAACAGCCCGGACGCCTTGATCGGCTTGTGGAGGTACGCAGCGAAGCCCACGTCCGCCGCGGCAGGCTCGCGGCGGCCGAGCGACGTGAGCATCACGAGCGGCATGCTGTGACCCGTCGGGTGCTCACGGATGCGCCGGCCGAGTTCGATCCCGTCCATGCCTGGCATCTGCATGTCGAGGACGGCGATGTCGAAGCGCTCGCCCGCATCGAGGAGGCCGAGGGCCGCGGACCCGGACGCCGCCTCGGCGTGCTTCATCCCCCACGAGTCGGCCTGGAGCGCGAGCACCCGGCGGTTCGTCGCGTTGTCGTCGACGATCAGCAGCCGCCGGCCGGCGAGGTCGAGCCGGCTGCTGTCCCCGTGCTCCTCGGCGGGCGCCGCCCCGGCGACGACCGTGAAGTGGAACTCGCTGCCCGCCCCCGGTTCGGACTGCACCCAGATCCGTCCTCCCATCATCTCCACGAGGCGCTTGCTGATCGTCAGTCCCAGGCCGGTGCCGCCGTAGTGGCGCGTCGTCGACGCGTCGACCTGGCTGAAGGACTCGAAGAGCCGGTCCATGCGGTCTTCGGGGATGCCGATGCCGGTGTCGCGCACGACGAACGACAGTTCGTGGCGGAATCCCTCAGCCGGCCGCACGCCGACCGAGACGACCACCTCGCCTTCGGCGGTGAACTTCACGGCGTTGCTGAGCAGGTTGAGGAGGATCTGCCGCACTCGCGTGACGTCGCCGGTCGCCGCCGCCGGCACGCCGGGGTCGATGAGCGCCGCCAGCTCGATCCCCTTCTCGTTCGCCTTCGGCGCGACGAGGTCGAGCGCCGCCTCGATACAGGCGCGCACGTCGAACCGGGACGCCTCGAGCTCGAGGCGGCCCGACTCGATCTTCGAGAAGTCCAGGATGTCGTTGATGAGCTCGAGCAGGCCGTCGCTCGAGCTGCGGACCGTCTCGACGTACTCGCGCTGCTCGGCGTCGAGGTCGGTGCCGAGCAGGAGGCCCGTCATCCCGATGACGGCGTTCATCGGCGTGCGGATCTCGTGGCTCATGTTCGCGAG
>CAZEKK010000065.1:8245-11372 GCA_964512905.1 uncultured Solirubrobacteraceae bacterium | reverse complement strand
GCCGACGCCTACCGCGCGAAGTTCGGCGGCGACCACATCGACGACGTCCGCGCCGCCCTCGCCGCCTACGAGGAGCGGATCGGATGGCGGCGCTGAAGCCTGCGCTGGTCTTCATCGGCTTCATGGGGGCGGGGAAGTCGACCGCGGCGCGGGAGGCCGCGGGCTGGCTCGGCGTCGACGCCGTCGACACCGACGACCTCGTGCAGGCCCGGATCGGCATGCCGATCGCCGAGCACTTCGCCGCCCACGGCGAGGCGGCGTTCCGCGCCGAGGAGGAGGCGGCCGTCGGCGCGCTGCTCGAGCAGGCCGACGGTGGCGCGATCGCGCTCGGCGGGGGCAGCGTGCTCTCGGAGCGGGTGCGGGCGGCGCTGCGCCGGCACACGGTCGTGCTGCTGGAGGTCGGCGCCGACACGGCGTGGGCCAGGGTCGGCGCCGGGCCCGATCGCCCGCTCGCCCTCGACCGCACCCGGTTCGACGCGCTCCTGGCCGAGCGCCTGGCGCTGTACGAGTCGCTGCCCGACGCGATCCTGCCCGAGGGCAGTGACGTCGTGTCGGCGCTGCCGGCGCTTGCGGCGCTCGCCGACGCGCCGGCCGGCACGCGGCTCGTGTGGGGCCAGGCCGCCGCGTCGGGCTCGCCGGTCTACCTCGGCCGCGGCCTCGTCGGCTCGGGCTTCTGGCCGCTCGCGGGCCGGCGCTTCGTCGTCACCGACGGGATCGTCGGCCGCCTCTACGGCGATGCGCTCGAGCCGGCGCTCGGGCGGGCGGCGATCATGCCCGGCGAGCAGTCCAAGACCGTCGCGCACGCCGAGATCGTCTGGACCGAGATGGTGCGGGCCGGCGTCACGCGCGCCGACCACGTCGCCGCGCTCGGCGGCGGCGTCGTCGGGGACCTGGCGGGCTTCTGCGCGGCGACCTACCAGCGCGGGATTCCCGTCGTGCAGGTTCCGACCACGCTGGTCGCCCAGGTCGACTCCGCCTACGGCGGCAAGACCGGCGTCGACCTCGCCGAGGCCAAGAACTACGTCGGCGCCTATCACCAGCCCGCCGCGGTGCTCGTCGACCCGGCGACGCTGCACTCGCTGCCCGAGGCCGAGCGGGCGGCCGGGTTCGCCGAGGTCGTCAAGACCGCGCTGATCGCCGGCGGCTGGCTGTGGGATCGCGTGCGCTCCGGCGCGCCGGTCGACGACGCGGTGATTCTCGGCTGCGCGCGCACGAAGCTCGCGATCGTCGCTCAGGACGAGCGCGACGGCGGCCTCCGCCAGGTCCTCAATCTCGGCCACACCGTTGCCCACGGCGTCGAGGCGGCGACCGGGTACGCCCGCTTCCGCCACGGCGAGGCCGTCGGGCTGGGGCTGCTGGCCGCGCTGCGGCTCTCCGGACAGGACGGGCTGCGGGCCGAGGTCGGCGCGCTGCTGCAGGAGCACGGCCTGCCGACCGAGCTCGATCCGGCCGTCGACGTCGATGCCGTCCTGGCCGCCATCCAGCGCGACAAGAAGCGGCTCGGCGACGCGCCCGTCCCGTTCGTCCTGGTCGATGCGCCGGGGTCGGTCCGCTTCGGCGCGGCGCTGGCGGGCGACGAGGTCCGCGCCGCCGTGGCAGAGTTGGCGCCGTGATCGGCGCCCACAACCGCGTGACCGTGATGCACGGCGTCAACCTCGACCAGCTCGAGCGCCGCCCGAGCGCGATCTACGGCGACCTCAGCTTCGACCAGCTCGAGTTCCGCGTGCGTGAGTACGGGCGCGAGCTGGGGCTGGAGCTGCAGTTCTTCCAGACCAACCACGAGGGGAACTTCGTCGAGCACATCCACAAGCTCGACGGGCTCGCCGACGGGGTGCTCCTCAACCCGGGCGCCTGGACGCACTACTCGTGGGCGATCCGCGACGCGCTCGAGATCGCCGCCCTCCCGGCGGTCGAGGTCCACCTCTCCGACCCCGACCGCCGCGAGGAGTGGCGCCGCGTCTCGGTGATCCGCGACCTGTGCGTCGCGACCGTGGCCGGCCAGGGGGTGGGGGGATACCGCACCGCGCTGGCCCGGCTGGCCGAGGAGCTGTCGAAGTGAGCGTGGCGCGCGCGGACCGCCTCGCCGCGCTGGCGGCCGAGGAAGGGCTGGACGCGCTGCTCGTCACCGGGATGGTCAACCTGCGCTGGCTGACCGGGTTCACCGGGACGTCCGGCCTGGCGGTCGTCGGCAGCGGGATCCGCGCCTTCGTCACCGACTTCCGCTACGTCGAGCAGGCCGCCGACCAGGCGGCCGACTTCGCCCAGCACCGCTGCGAGCGCGAGCTGGCCGACGCCCTCCCGGCGGTCCTCGACGGCCGCGTCCGCATCGGCTTCGACGACGCCCATCTGAGCGTCAAGGGGCACCGCGACCTCGTCGAGCGTCTGCCCGGTGCCGAGCTCGTCTCCGCCGGCGGCCTGGTCGAGCGGCTGCGGGTCGTGAAGGATCCGGCGGAGATCGAGGCGATCCGGGCGGCGGCGGCGCTGGCGGACGCCGCCTTCGAGGCGACGCTTGCCGCCGGCCTCGTCGGGCGCACCGAGCGCGCCGTGGCGCTCGCGCTCGAGGACGAGATGCGCCGCCGCGGGGCGCAGCGCCCGAGCTTCGATTCGATCGTCGCCTCCGGCCCGCACGGGGCGCTGCCCCACGCCGTCCCGCGCGACGAGCCGATCCCGGCCGGGTCGCTCGTCGTCATCGACTGGGGCGCCGAGCTGGACGGCTACTGCTCGGACTGCACGCGGACGGTGGCCGCCGGGGAGGTCGACGCCGCCGCCGCGGAGGTCTACGGCATCGTGCTCGATGCCCAGGAGGCGGCGGTCGCGGCCGTGGCGCCGGGCGCCGGCGGCCGCGAGGTCGACGGGGTCGCGCGCGACGTGATCGCCGCCGCCGGCCACGGCGACGCCTTCGGCCACGGCCTCGGCCACGGGGTGGGCCTCGAGGTGCACGAGGCGCCGCGGCTCTCGAAGGCCTCCGAGGCGACGCTCGCCGCCGGCAACGTCGTCACGGTCGAGCCCGGCGTCTACCTGCCCGGCCGCTTCGGCGTGCGGATCGAGGATCTCGTGGCGGTCACCGCGGACGGCGCGGACGTCCTCAGTTCGCTGCCCAAGGCGCTGCGGACGATCGTGTAGCCGG
>CAZEKK010000065.1:4278-8145 GCA_964512905.1 uncultured Solirubrobacteraceae bacterium | reverse complement strand
AGCGCAGGGCGACGGCTCAGGCAGTCTCCACGACGAGCTTGCGGCCGGGCGCCCCAGCCTGGCGCTCCCACGCGTCTGCGATGTCGTGCAGGGCGACGCGCTCGACGTCCACCACGAGGTCGCCGGCTGCCCCGGCCTCGGCCATGCGAAGGTAGGCGGCGCGCCGGACCTCGGGCGGACAGAGGAAGTTCGTGTGGCCGATGATCGACGCGAGTTTGCCGCGGATCGCGGCGGAGGGGATCTGGGCCACGGGTCCCGCGGCCGCGCCGATCTGCACGAAGCGGCCGCCGACGGCGAGGTGCGCGACCGCCGCGGCAGCGGGCTCGCCCCACAGCGGGTCGACGATCACGTCGAACCCGGGGCCGGCGACCGCTGCGAGGCCCTCCTCCCAGCCATCGGCGCCGATCCGGACCGAGGCGTCAGCGCCGCGGCCGACCGCCCGCTCCAGACCGTCGGCGCTGCGGGCCGCTGCGACCACGTGCCCCGCGCCCAGCAGCTTGGCGGCCTGCACCGCCACCATCCCGACGACGCCGCTGGCCCCGAGCACGAGCACGCGCTCCCCGGGCTGCAGGCGCGCCCGCCACTCGAGCGCCAGCCAGCCGGCCATGCCGGCCACGCCGAAGGCGATCGCCTGGCCTGGATCGAGCCCCGCGGGCAGGGCAACGAGGCTGTCGGCGACGACCAGCGCTCGCTGCGCCAGCGAGCCGTAGGGCGCCACGGGCAGGTCGAAGTAGGCGAGCGACCCGTCGGGGCGGCGGGCCACGCCCTCGCGGCCGGGCACGTATGGGAGCGGGGGGCTGCCGGCGTAGAACTGGCCCGAGGCGATGTGGCGGTCGACGGGGTTCAGGCCCGCGAGGACCACGTCGACCGCGGCCTGCCCCTCGCCCGGCGCGGGCGGATCGTCGAACTCGCCAGGCGCCGGCGCCTCGCCGTAGGCGTGCAGGACGGCGGCGCGCATCAGGCCGCTCCCGGGCCTTCGCGGCGGGGCGAGCCGGTGCGGTGGGACGTCGTGGTCGGATGTCCTGGGGCCATGGTGCCTCCCGGCGGCGGAGCGAGTGGGGGGGAGCCTAGGCGAAGCGACGCTTGCCAGCGGTCGGACCCGCGGGATAGGGTGCCGGGAGATGCCAGGGATCGGCCACCGCACACCTGCCCTCGTCGTGCTCCTGGCGGCTGCGGCGCTCGCCATCGGCGGCTGCGGATCGTCCGACGACGGCGGCAGCAAGGACGACACCGCCAAGCAGGCCACGACCGCCGCCTCGGACACACCGCCCGACCAGGGCGACATGAAGGTCGTCTTCGAGGAGCCGGCCAGCGAGGACGATGCCAACGCCCGCGCGCTGCTTGAAGACACCGGCTCGGTCAAGGCGGTCGCCAGCCTCATCAACGACACGCTCGTGCTCCCCTCCGACACGCAGATCGTCTTCAGCTCCAAGGACGACGGCACCGGGCCGTTCTACGACCCCCAGAACCGCCAGGTGAACTTCCCGTACCCGTTCGTGACGTTCATCGCCAACACGTTCAACCAGAACGAGCCCGACCTGAGCCCGGACGATCTCGCGGCGTCGACCGACAACGCGGTGGCGTGGATCCTGCTCCACGAGATCGGGCACGCGCTCGTCGACCAGCTCGAGATCCCCGTCCTCTCCAAGGAGGAGGACGCGGCCGACAACATCGCCACGGTCATCCTCAGCGTCCTCGGCCGCGAGGGGGGCGACATCGCGCTGTCGGGCGCCCAGCTCTTCGCCTACCTCCAGCAGGACCCCTCGCAGCTCGACGACAGTGCCTTCTGGGACGAGCACTCGCTCGACCTTCAGCGGGCCAACCAGACCGCCTGCCTGGTCTACGGCTCCGATCCGAAGGCCTTCGCCGATCTCGAGCAGTTCATCCCGCCCGAGCGCCTGGCGCGCTGCCCGGCCGAGTGGGAGCAGATCTCCAACGGCGTCAAGCGCGGCCTCGAGCCCTACACGAAGAGCTGACCGGCCGTCAGCCGGAGGTCGCTGCCGGCGGGTCGGCGGCGTAGGAGCGCTGCAGCCCGGTGATGAGATCGCGCTTGTCCTGGGCCGAGAGCCGGGCCCCGCTGTGGAGGGGCTTGTACTGCCACGGCGGCATCTCGCCACCGGAGATCTGCTCGACGACCTCGCTGATCCCGGGCTGGGGTGTGTCCCACTCCGAGACGTTCATCACGCCGCGGCCCTCGTCGACGTCGCGCTGGACCAGCCACGACACCGGCGCCACGTTCGTGTACCACGGCCACGAGGTGCGGTTGCTGTGGCAGTCGCCGCAGGCCCCGGCGAAGAGGTCGGCGGTGCGGGCCGAGTCGAACCGCAGGGCCTGGGTGGCCGGCGGGTCGGCGTGGTCGCGTCCGTAGGGGACGGCTTGGGCGAGCAGGAACAGGGCGGCGGCGGCGATCACGGCGATCACGATGATCCGTCGCCCCCGGGGCATGGCGCGCAGTCGCTTCATCGACGTTCGAAGGTACCTCGCTTCGGGCGCCCGGTCGTCCGCGCTTCGCCGCGCCTATCGTGAGGCTTTTCCGCGCGCGGGCCGCGGGTCAGGGGATCGACGCCTGGTCAGAGCGCCAGCGACGCCGTGCCGAGGGCGGCGCCGACGAAGATGATGAAGCCCAGCCCGGTCATCCCGTACCGGACGCGCCGGTTGCGGGTGACCGCTGCGATGCCGTAGAGGAAGAGCGCCGAGGCCAGGAAGACGGTGACGAGCGTGAAGCTGTCGGCGGTCTCGCGCAGGTCGTTGGCCGCCGCCGTCTGCTTCTGCGCCGCGGCGAGCTTGGCGTCGCCGTCGGCGAACAGCGGCTGCTCGTAGGTCGGGTTGTCGCCGACGAAGGGCGAGGCGGCGTCGCCCTTCTGGCTGGCCCACGCATCGATGGCCTTCTTGAGGTCGGGGCTGAGGTCGCGCCCGAGGGCCTGCGCCAGTTCGACCTTGCCCTGGTTGGCGGCCTTCGCGTACTGGACGAAGATCTGCTGGTCCAGCGCCTGGGCCGCGGTCGCCTGTCCGAGGATGCTGTTGCCCTCGGCGGTGGTGCGGTTGGCGACCTGGAACTGGCGCAGCGAGTCGCCGCGGTTGAGGTCGGCGCGGTACGCGGCGTAGGCGGCGGTGATCGCGGCCAGGGCGAGCAGCACCGCCAGCACCACCTCGAAGCGGTGCGAGCGGTCGCCGCCGGGCGGGAGTTCGTCGATGGTTGCGGGGATGTCGGCCATCTCAGGCGTTGCTCACCATCACGGCGATGCCGCCGAGGAGCACGGCGGTGCCGACCCCGGCGAAACCGAGCTTGATGCCCCAGCGGCGCACCACCGAGGCGATGCCCAGCAGGCCCAGCGCCCCGGCGAAGATCACCGTCGCCAGCACGTACTCGTCGCCGCGCTGGTCGTAGAAGTCCGCCTTGGCGAACTGCTGCGTGGCCTTCTCGTCGAGCTTCTCCCCCTCGGCGTACTGGGGCGGGGTGTAGATCGGCTCCTCGCCGGAGAACGGGGTCTCCTGCTTCGAGGATTCCTTGGACCACTCGGCGATCGCGGGCGCCAGCGTCGGGCTCAGCTCGTTGCCGAGGTAGGCCGCCAGCGGGAGGTCGTTGTCGTTGGCCGCGGCGGCGTACTCGACGAAGATCGTCTGGTCGAGACTCTTCTGCTGGTCGCCCGCGGCGTAGGCGTCGTTGGCGGCCAGCGACGTGCGGCCCGACGCCTGCAGGAAGTTGAGCTGCTGGCCGTCGTCGTGGTCGGCGACGTAGGCGGAGACTGCGGTCAGCAGGGCGGCGATGCCGAGCAGGATCGCGACGGCGATCTCGAACCGGTTGCGCCGCTTGTCGTCGCGCTCGTGGCCGCCGTCGTCCTCGGCGGGCGGCTGGGCGTCCTCGGG
>CAZEKK010000065.1:0-4178 GCA_964512905.1 uncultured Solirubrobacteraceae bacterium | reverse complement strand
TCCAGCGGGCGGCCGTGGCGTGCCAGCGCGTCGTGGCCGACCGCGTGGATGCGGCGTGGACTGGGCTGTGGCGTCCGCCGACCGCCGGCGATCGGATGCCGCTGTCCCTGAGCCCGGCAGTCCGCAGTTCCGCGTGCGTCAGGGCGCCGTGCTGTTGCGAAGCGAGCGCTGCGGTGGCGTGATCGACGGTCGTGTCCTCCGCCTGGGTCTGGACCGTCCCATAGTGCGTCGATCCAGGCCCAGGCTCGCGCATCGGCTAGGGCCTGGCGCGCCCGCGCCGAGAATCACCACGTGTTCGCGCCGGAAGTGGTCCGGGAGTGATCCAGAACGGCGGAGCGCGAGCAGCGGGCCGCCCTGTGGCGGTGGCAGGTGGCCGGTGGCCGGTGGCGGTGCGGAGGTGCGCCGGCGCTCCGGTGCACCGGCGCATTGGTGCGGAGGTGCGCCGGTGCGCCGGTGAGGCTGGCACGCCTGCACGCCTGTGCGGTCCGTGCGGTCGTGCACACCGCGGTCGTTGATACCCGGCGATCCGTGGCACCTGGTTCACGCCAATGCACCGGAGCCCGCAAGTCGGCGGCTCGGCATTCGAATGCCGAGCGCAGACACGCCGCCGCCGTGCCGGCCCGCTGCCTCCCGAGGCCGCGTCGGAGTCGCCTCGCCCTCTACGATGCTGCTGCCGCAAGCCACTCGTCGGAGACCACTTCCATGTCCGTTGTCACCACCAACCAGTTCAAGAACGGCAACCACATCGAGGTCGACGGCACGGTCTACAAGATCGTCGAGTTCCAGCACGTCAAGCCCGGCAAGGGCGGCGCGTTCGTCCGGACCAAGCTCCGGCGCGCCAGCGACGGCAACGTGATCGACAAGACCTTCCGGGCGGGGGAGAAGTTCCGCGCGGTGCGCACCGAGGCGCGCCGGATGCAGTTCCTCTACGCCGACGGAACCGACGCGCACTTCATGGACACCGAGTCCTTCGAGCAGATGGCCGTGCCCGAGGCCTCGGTGGCCGAGGCGCTGCGCTGGACCAAGCCCAGCGACGAGGTCGACGTGCTCTTCATCGACGGCGCTCCGTCCGACATCCAGCTTCCCAGTGCGGTCGACCTCGAGGTCACCGAGACCGAGCCGGGCCTGCGCGGCGACACCGCGACCGGCGGCGGCAGCAAGCCTGCGACGCTCGAGACCGGCGCAGCGATCGCGGTCCCCCTGTTCATCGAGGTCGGCGAGCGGGTCCGGGTCGACACCCGCTCGGGCGAGTACGTCAGCCGGGCCTGAGCGCCCTCAGCGGCCCGCGAGCGACCGGGCGACCGAGCGAAACGCCGTGAACGCGGGCGTGGCGACAGAGCTCCCGCCGGCGTAGCGCCGCAGGCCGGCCCAGTCCCAGGCCAGGCGGCGGTTGCGGTACTCGGTCAGCCACGACTCCCAGTAGACGCGCCCGAGGCGGTAGGCGGCCCGGCGGCGGGCCAGGAGCGCGTAGGCGGTGCGGACGTTGGCGGCCATGACGGCGGGGGTCACCTCGATGCCGTACGGGTTGGTGACCTTGCCCTTCGCCGCCGGCCAGGACATCTCGGTGATCCAGATCGGCCGGCGCTCGTCGCCGGCGCGGCGCATCGCGCGCTGCACGAGGTGCAGCGTGGTGATCACGTTGGCGACCTTCAGCGTGTAGGGGTGAAGGGCGGCGACGTCGAATTGCCCGCGGCCGCCGGCGCGGTAGATCGAGGTCAGGAGGTCCCAGGAGCGTCCGGTGAGGCCGCCCAGGACCGCCTTCGCGCCCGGATCGGCAGCGCGGATGGCGCCGCGCGCCGCGCGCAGCAGCGCCACGTAGTCCCGCTGGAAGGGCTGCTCGTGCCAGTAGTAGTCGTGATCAGGCTCGTTCCAGATCTGCCACGCCCGCAGCGGCTTGCGCGGGATGTCGGGGCGCGCCGTCCAGAACGCACCGCGGGGCCCGTAGCGGGCGACGAGGGCCGACAGGAAGGCCGCATAGGGCCGCGTCCCGCGCGGCGCCGAGTCCGAACGCGCGGGGTTGCGCCGCGCCCAGGCCGGGGCGGTCACCACGACCGGCAGGAGGTCGATCCGGCTTCGCGCGGCGGCCGCCACGAACCGGTCGGTCAGGGTGAAGTCGGTGGGCACGCCGCCGGCATCCGTGAAACGGCCCTGGTCTGCCGGCGGCACCTGCGCGGGCGAGGCGTAGGGCTGCATGTCCGACCAGAAGAACCCGGTCCGCGCGGTTTCAGCGCCGGCCGAGGCCATCAGCGCGAACTCCCGGTCGAGGTCGAGGCCGGGGCGGCGCATGACGACGCCCGCGTTGACGCCGACGAAGCCCGCGGGCACCGACCGTGCCGCGGCGGCGGCAGTGCCGCCGACGCCCCACGGGCCGGCGGCGGGCAGGAGCGCCGCGGCGGCCGCGAGCAGCGCGGCGATGGCAGGGCGACGCGGCATTCGGTGCCCGAGGCTAGCATCGGGCCGGACCCCGCCATGCCACTCCCCGCTCCCCATCGCCCGGCTCCCGCGGCCGCCCCGGCCGCCCTGCGGCGCGCCGCCTGATGCGCCGCTCCGACCAGCGGCGGGCGGCGGTCTTCGCGCTCTATCAGCACGACGTCACCGGGCAGCCGATCGAGGCGGCGCTGCCGCGGGACGCCCGCCCGCTGACCGCCGAGCTCGTGCGCGCCGCCGCGAGGCGGCAGCCCGAGCTGGACGTCCTGATCGGCGCCCACGCCGAGGGGTGGACGCTGCACCGGATCGCGCCCCTGGAGCGGGCGATCCTGCGGATCGCGCTGGTCGAGATGCTCCATCCGGGCGACGTCCCGGGCGACGCGGAGATCCCGCCCGAGGGCGCGATCGACGAGGCGGTGCAGACGGCCAAGCAGTTCTGCGGCGCCCAGGCGCCGGGCTTCGTCAACGGCATCCTGGGCGCGATCCTTGCCCACGTGCGCGACAATCCGGAGCCGTCATGACCGACGCCGACCGCCTCTCCGACCTCGCCGACCGGCTCGAGCGCGCCGCCGCGAAGCTCCGCGCGCCCGGCCTGGACCCCGACGACGCCGCCGCGCTGGCCGACGAGTGCGCGCGCCTGGCCGCCGAGGCCGGCGCCGAGCTCGACCGCCAGGCCCGCGCGCTGGACGCCGGCCCGGGTCCCGAGCAGGCGTCGCTCCTGTAGGCGCGGCGCCTGCCCCGGCACATGCCCTATCCGAACGACCTGCGCCTCGAAGTCGAGGCCTACCTCGAGGGCCTGCGCTTCAGCACCGAGGCGCCCACCGCCGGCCTCGACGAGGCGATGCGCTATTCGCTGCTGGCGGGCGGCAAGCGGATCAGGCCCGTCCTGGCGCTGGCGACCGCGCGCGCGGCGGGGCGCGCGACCGCGGACGTGCTGCCGCTCGCGGCGGCGCTCGAGCTGATCCACACCTACTCGCTCATCCACGACGACCTCCCCGCGATGGACGACGACGACCTGCGCCGCGGTCGGCCGACCTGCCACGTCGTCTACGGCGAGCACGTGGCGATCCTCGCCGGCGACGGCCTGTACGCCGAGGCGTTCCACCACCTCCTGCGCCACCAGGACGGCGCGCCCGAGCGGGTGCTGGCGGCGGTGCGCGAACTGGCCGCGGCCACCGGCGTGCAGGGCATGGTGGGCGGGCAGTACCTCGACGTGGCCGACACCGCTCCCGCCGACGCCGCCGGGCTGCGCCGCCTGCACGAGCTGAAGACCGGGCGCCTGATCGGGGCGTCGGTGCAGTGCGTACTACTCCTGGCCGGCTTGCCCCAACCTGCCACAATCGCCTTCCGCGCCTTCGCGGCGGAGCTCGGCGTGCTCTTCCAGATCGTTGACGACATCTTGGACGTGACCGGCACCGATCAGGCGCTGGGCAAGCCGCAGGGCAGCGACGCGCGCCACGGCAAGCGCACGTACGTGAGCGAGTTCGGCCTCGAGGGGGCGCGCGCGCTGGCGGCCCAGTCCCACGCCGGAGCGCGCGCCGCGCTCGCCGACGCCGCGCCCCACGCCCCCGGAAGCACCGCCGACCTGCACGCCATCACCGACTTCGTCTGGACCAGGACCTCGTGACCCGCATCCTCGACCGCATCGACCGCCCGCAGGACCTCCACGGCCTCTCCGACGCCGAGTTGCAGCAGGTCGCCCAGGAGGTCCGGGAGCTGATCATCGACACGATCGGCGAGATCGGCGGCCA
>CAZEKK010000064.1:0-11432 GCA_964512905.1 uncultured Solirubrobacteraceae bacterium | reverse complement strand
CGCGCCAGGGTGAGCGCGTCGGCGCTTCCGAGCGGACGCGGCGTTCCGTCCTCGGTCTCGAGCATCCCGAGGTGCCAGTCGAGCATGACCCCCGTCGCAGCCCACCAGGCGAGCCCCGATCGCAACCGGCGGCGAAACGGCTCGGCGCCCCCCGCCGCGAGCCCGAGCCACACGGCAGCGCCGGCCGCCAGCCACGCGGCCTCCTGCCGGGCCAGGTCGGGGCGCTCGCGCCGGATCCCGCTGGCGCGCCGCTGGGACGCAGCAAGGAACGCGGCCACGGCGCCGGGCGAGAACCGCGCCGACCGCAGCCGCTCCAGCTCGGCCCGGACCCACGCCTCGCCCTCGGTGCGCGGGGGCGCGGCGGCGGCGATCGGGGGCGGAGGGTCGGCCACGACGGGAGTCTCGCGCATCGCTCCGGGCGCCCCCTGGCTGCGTCCGCCTGCACTCGGGCAGGAGGCACGCCCCCATATCAGGCCGCGGCCGGCAGCGCGAAGCCGGCGACCGCACCGAAGTGCACGGCGGCGGCGGCGAGCACGAACGCGTGGAAGACCTCGTGGTAGCCGAACGTGGCCGGGCGCGGATCGGGGCGGCGCGTCGCGTAGACGATCGCTCCGGCGGTGTAGAGGAGCCCGCCGAGCGCGAGCAGGATCGTCGCGGCGAGCCCCGCGTGATCGACGAGCTCCGGCGCGGCGGCCACCGCCACCCAGCCGAGGGAGATCGCGATGACGGCGTTGACCCACTTCGGCGCGGTCGGCCACAGGAGCGTGGTCACGATGCCCGCAACGGCCCCGCTCCAGACGACGGCGAGGATGACCGTGGCGACGGTGCCCTGCATCACGAGCAGCGCGAACGGGGTGTACGTCCCGGCGATCAGCAGGAAGATCATCGCGTGGTCCAGGCGGCGCATCCACAGCCGGGCGCGCACCGTGGCCCAGGTCCGCCGGTGGTAGACGGCGCTGACCCCGAGCAGCCCGCACAGGCTGGCGGCGTAGATCGCCGCGGCCACGGTCGCCTTGGCGCCCGGCGCCGCGAGGACGAGCACGATCGCCAGCGCCAGCGAGACGAAGAACGCCCACTGGTGCGAGACGCCGCGCCAGCGCGGCTTGGCGGGGGGCGGGACCGGCGGCACTGGCCGCGAGTCTAGATCGAGTCAGGCCGCCGGCGCGACCGCAGCCGGGTCGGCGCCGAGCGACGTGTCGTCCGGCCAGTCGTCGAGCACGGCCTCGAGCGCGGCCACCACCGCAGGGTCGAACTGCGTCCCGGCGTGCTCGCGCAGCTCGGCCCGCGCCTCCTCGGACGTGCGGCCCGGGCGGTAGGGGCGGTCGCTGGTCATCGAGTCATACGCGTCGCAGGCCAGGGCGATCCGAGCCGCGACCGGAATCGACGATCCGGCGAGGCCGTCGGGGTAGCCGCGGCCGTCCCAGCGCTCGTGCTCGGCCCGGATGGCAGCGGCGAGGTGCGCCAGTTCCGGAATCGACCCGACGACCCGGGCGCCAACGCCAGGGTGCTCGCGCATGAGCTCCCACTCGGCCGTGGTCAGCGCGCCCGGCTTCTGCAGCACGGCATCGGGGATGGCGACCTTGCCGACATCGTGCAGCAGCGCGACCTGGGCGATCTCGTCGATCTCGTCGCCGTCGAAGCCGAGACGCTGCGCGACGCGGCGGGCGAGCGCAACGACGGTGCGCGAATGGCTGCCCGTGTAGCGGTCGCGGGCCTCGAGCGCGGCCACGAGCGCGTAGACGCCCGTCAGCCCCGACCGAGCCCGCCCCTCCTCCACCCGGCGGCGATCGTGATCGAGCTGGGCGGCGACGACGTCGGCGAGGTCGGCGAGGAGGCGTTCCTCGCGGCTGCCCACGTCGGGCCGCGGCACCGCGTCGAAGCAGCACAGCGTCCCGTAGACGTCCCCGTCGGCAAGCGTGATGGGCACGCCGATGTACGCGCCGACGGTGTCCGTGAGCCCAGGGATCGCCGCGAGCTCGGGGACGGCGGTGGTGTCGGTGACGACGTGGCCGATCCGGCCGGCGAGCATGCGCGCGCAGATCGCGGAATCCGGCGGGGCGAGCGTGCCCGCCACCGCCCCGAACGGCTCGCCGTCCCCGGCCAGGGACCGAATCGAGATCCCGTCCGCAGTGGCGCGGGTGACGCAGGCAACCGGCACCCCGATCTGGTGCCGGGAGATGTCGAGCACCCGCGCCACCAGCACGTCGGTCTGCCGGGCCTCGTCGTCAGGCACGACCGCGTGCTCCGGGGCGTCGATGCCGAGGGCGCGCAGGTCGGCGATGCGGCGGGCGACCTCTGCCTCGGCGCGCTTGCGGTCGGAGATGTCCTCGACGCGGCTGACGAAGTAGCTGGGCTGGCCGGCGGCGTCCCGGACGAGGCGCGCGTGCACGGCGGTCCAGACGACCGAGCCGTCGCGCCGGAGGAACCGCTTCTCGATGTCGTAGTCCTCTCGATCCCCCGCGATGGCCGACTCGACGAGCGACTGGCCGGCCTGGAGGTCGTCCGGATGCGTCAGCGCCTGGGAGTCGAGGGCCAGCAGTTCCTCGCGCGAGCGGCCGAGCATTCGGCAGCCCGCGGCGTTGATCTGCAGGATCCGGCCCGCGGGCGTCAGCAGGGCCATGCCGTCCGGCGCCTGTTCGAACGCGGTCTCGAACCGCTCCAGCGCGATCGAGAGTTCGTCGTCGCCCGGACGGCGGCCTGTCGCGGCGGCGGCGTGAACGGCGACGAGCCGCAAGGCGGCGAGTGCGGGCTCGAGCGTCGGGGTGTCGCTGTCGCCGTAGACCTCGACGAGGTAGGAACCCAGCCCGTCCGAGGCAGCGGCAGCGATGACCTCGCGATAGCCGAGATCCTCGAGCACCGCACGCTCGGCGGGGTCGCCCTCGGCGTCCCCGGTGCGGACGTGGAAGCCGCCGCCGTCGGCGATCGCCCGCGCCGTGCTCGGGAAGTGCTCCAGGCGGTAGGGCTCCTCGGAGGCGACGTCGACGACCCTGGCCCCCGAGCCGGCGTCGAGGCGGCTCTCGTAGCCCCGGACCGTCCGCACGAAGCTCCCGCTGCGATCGACCCGCGAGATCGACCACCCGGCCGCGTCGATGGAGCGGGCGAGACCGGCAACCGCCGCCTCGAGGCGGTCGACCGCGCCGGCGTCCGGCGGGAGCGCCTCGAGGATCGCCATCGCCTCGGCGATGACGGCCGCGCCCGGCATCCAGGCGGTCGTGCCCCGGCGCCGCCGCAGCGGCACCATCGACGGGGCCGGTGCCGCGTCGGCCCGGTCGAGGCAGATCCGCCCGTGGCCGAGCCGTTTCGCGGTGTACTGGGCGGCGTCGGCGCGGCGGTAGAGCTCCGTCGGCGCAATCGCCTCCTCGGTCGCTGCGGCGCCCCACGCGAGGGTCACCTCCGCCGCCGAATCCGTGGCGACGGCTGCCGCGGTTGTCCGTGCCACCAGCTCCGCGGATTGGAGGCCTTCGCCGTCGAGCACGATGCAGAACTCGTCGCCGCCGACGCGGGCGACCAGCGCGCCGGCGTGCGACGCAGTCGCGTTTTCGAGGAGCCGCGCCAGCCGCTGGAGCACGCGGTCGCCGGCGTCGTGGCCAGCGGCGTCGTTGAGCTCCTTGAAGCCGTCGACGTCGCACATCATCAACGTGACGGGCCGGCCCGGCGCCGCGGTCGAGACGGCCACGGCCAGCCGGTCGTCCAGCGCGCGCCGATTCGCCAGCCCGGTGAGCGGATCCTCGAAGGCGTATCGCTCGAGGCGGTCGACGTGCTCGCCGCGGTCGATCGCCCCCGCGAGGACCGACGCCGCGCCGGCGAGCAGGTCGAGGTCGGCTCCGTCGAGCGGATCCCCGGCGCTGGACGCCGCGAGGACACCCCACGGGCGCCCGCCTCGGAAGATCGGCGCGATCCCGCCGCCACTGCCGAGCGCGGCCCGGAGATCGCGGGCGACCGCCCCGGACGCGCCGGCCCCGACGGCGTCTCCGCCCGCGAGCGCCCGGGCAAGATCGGCGCCGACGTGAAGGTCGTCGGACATGTGGGCGGGCGCGGATGCAAGGGTCGGCGCCGTCCCCGCGTGGCCGTCCCAGCGCGCAATCGCCACCCAGGACACGCCGAGCACGGCCGCCGTCTGCGCGGCAACGGCCGCGACGATCTCGTCGAGGCTCGGCGCCGCGGCGGCCGCCGTCGCGACCGCGACGAGGCGTCCGAGATCGGTCCTGGCGTCGTGCCCGTCGGCTGCCGTCCGCGCGCTCATCGTGAAGTGACCCGGCGTCGCCGGCGTCCTGTCTCTGATCTCGGCAGATCGGCGCTCCGAGTTGAGCGGAACTATCCGACCCGGATGCGAACATGTGTTCGATGTACGTCGAGCTCCACGCCCACTCCGCCTACTCCTTCCTCGACGGTGCCTCGATGCCCGACGAACTGGTTCCGGCAGCGCTCGATCTCGGCTTCGGCGCGCTCGCCCTCACCGACCACGACTCGGTGTCGGGGGCGATGGAGTTCGCCCAGTCGGCTCGGGCGCTGGGGCTGCGGGCAATCCACGGCGCCGAGGTCAGCCTCGACGACGGCCGCCACCTCACGCTGCTCGTGCAGGATGCCCTGGGCTGGCGCAGCCTGTGCCGGATCCTCACCCGCGCCCACGCACACACGCGCGCGCACGTCGACGACCCGGCCCCGGCCGCGGCATCCCGGCCGCCGAGCCCCCCGTCCGTGCCCCTGTCCTCCGTGGCCGAGCACGCCGTCGGGCTCGTCTGCCTGAGCGGCTGCGCCCGCCGCGGCGTGCACGACCTGCCCGCACTGGGCCTCCTGCGCGAGGCCTTCGGACCCGACGGCCTGCGGATCGAACTGCAGCGCCCGTTCCTGGACGGCGACCGCGCCCGCAACCGCCGCCTCGCCGGCCTGGCCCGCCGCCTGGAGGTCCCGTGCGTGGCGACGGGGAACGTCCACGCGCACGCGCGCACGCGCGCTCCGCTTCAGGACGCGCTCGTCGCCGTGCGGCTGGGGGCGACGCTCGACGCCTCCGAGCCGGACCGCCGCGGCAACCACTCCCATGTCCTCGCCGCTCCTGCCGCCATGGCGGCCCGCTTCGCCGACCACCCGGACGCGGTCGCCGAGACCGTCGCGCTGGCCGAGCGGCTGCGCTTCGACCTCTGCGAGGACCTCGGCTACCGCTATCCGGGCGCTGAGGACGCCGCCGCCGACGGCGATCTCGCCGCGCTCTGCCGCGACCGTTTCGAGGACCGCTATCCCGCCGGCCACCCGTGCCGCACCGAGGCGCAGCCGCGCCTGGACGAGGAACTGGCCGTGATCCGCCGCCTGGGCCTGTCGGGCTTCTTCCTCCTGCACCGCGACCTGCTCGAACTGGCCCGCGAAGTGGCGGCGGAGGTCCGGGGCCCGGACACGGCCCGCGCCCTCCTGCCCCCCGGTCGCGGGCGGGGATCGTCGGTGTCGTCGATCGTCTGCTACCTCACCGGGCTCTCGCACGTCGATCCGGTGGCCAACCGGCTCTTCCTCGGCCGCTTCCTCAACGAGGAGCTGACGTCCCTGCCGGACATCGACCTCGACTTCCCGCGTGACATCCGCGCAGCGCTCATCCCGCGCATCCACGAGCGCTACGGCCGCGACCACTCGGCCCTCGTGGCGGCCTTCCCCACCTACCGCGCCCGCGGGGCGATCCGCGACTTCGGGGCGGCGCTCGGCCTCCCGCCTGGCGAGATCGAGCGGGTCGCGCGCGGCTCGGAGGGGTTCTCGGCCCAGAAGGTCGGACGCGACGTCGTCGCCGCGCTCGGCGAGCGCCGCGCCGCGCACGGGCGCTGGCCGTGGCTGGCCCGCCTGGCTGCCGAGGCGCACGGCCTCCCCCGCCACCTCTCCCAGCACTCGGGCGGGATGATCGTCGCCACCCGCCCGCTGGTCGACTGCTGCCCGATCGTCCCCGCGGCGATGCCCGGACGCCAGATCGTCCAATGGGACAAGGACTCGTGCGCCGACGCCGGGTTCCTGAAGATCGACCTCCTCGGCCTCGGGATGCTGTCCGCGGTTGAGCGCTGCGTCGCGTCGATCGCTGCCCGGACCGGCGAGCGAATCGACCTGTCGCGCATCCCCTACGACGACGCGGACACCTACGCGGCGATCCAGGCCGCCGAGACGACCGGCGTCTTCCAGATCGAGAGCCGCGCGCAGATGCAGTCGCTGCGGCGCACGAAGCCGGCCTCGCTGGACGACCTCACGATCCAGGTGGCGATCGTCCGGCCCGGCCCGATCCAGGGTGGTGCCGTCAACCCGTACATCGAGCGCCTCCAGCGCCTGCGCGCCGATCCGGACTACGAGATCCCCTACGAGCACCCGTCGCTC
Source organism: uncultured Solirubrobacteraceae bacterium (assembly GCA_964512905.1). GTDB lineage: Bacteria > Actinomycetota > Thermoleophilia > Solirubrobacterales > Solirubrobacteraceae > CANJIV01. Next base: position 5,093 of record CAZEKK010000064.1, on the reverse strand, counting down.
GAGGGCCCGCTGAAGGACACCCTGGGGACGATCATCTTCCAGGACCAGGTGCTCGAGGTCGCGATCGCCTTCGCCGGGTTCAGCGCCGGGGAGGCCGAGGGGCTGCGGCGGGCGATGAGCCGGCGGCGCTCGCAGGCGGCCATCGAGGCCTACCACCGCCGTTTCGTCGAGGGGGCGATCGCCCGGGGGGCAGACGAGGCGACGGCGCTGCGGGTCTTCGCGATGATCGAGGGGTTTTCGGGCTTCGGCTTCCCGAAGGCGCACGGCGCCGCCTTCGGCCTGCTCGCCTACCAGTCGACCTGGCTGCGGGTGCACCACGGCCGCGACCTGCTCTGCGCGCTGTTCAACGAGCAGCCGATGGGCTTCTACCCGCCCGACGCTCTCGTCCACGAGGCCCAGCGGCGCGGCGTCGCCGTGCTCGCGCCAGACGTGAACGCCAGCGAGGCCGAGTGCACGGTCGACGGCGCCGGCCGCGTCCGGATCGGCCTCGGCTACGTCGCCGGCGTCCGCGCGCAGGAAGTCGAGGCGCTCGTGGCCTCCCGGAAGGCGAACGGGCCGTTCCGCGACCTCGCCGACCTCGCCGCCCGGGCCGGAGCAGGCCAGCCCTCGCTCGAGCAGCTCGCCTGGGCCGGGGCGTGCGACGCGCTCGCTGGCAGTGACCGCCGCGCCGCCCTGTGGACGCTCGGCATCACCGCGACCGCGGACCGCCTCGGCGAGGCCGGCGACCAGCTCGCGCTCGCCCTCGACGCCCCGCCCGCCCCGCCGCTGCGGACCCTGGGGAGCTGGGAGCGGATGCTGGCCGACTACGACACGACCCGCCTCACCGTTGGCGACCACCCCATCGCCCTCCTGCGCGCCGGCTTGCCGCGGGAGACCGTCACCAGCCGGGACCTCGAGGCACTCCCCCACCGGTCGCGGGTCCGGGTGGCGGGGATGACGGTTGCACGCCAGCGGCCGTCGACGGCGAAGGGGATCGTCTTCATGCTGCTCGAGGACGAGCACGGCACGATCAACCTCGTCGTGCGCCCGCCGATCTACGAGCGGTTCCGCTCGATCGTCCGGACCGAGCCGCTGATCGTCGCCGAGGGCCGCCTCGAACGCCATCCCGCCGCGGAGGGCACGATCAACGTCTCGGTCGACCGCCTCGCCGCGCTCGAGGCCCCCGACGCGCCGCTCGCCGAGGTCCACGACTTCTCGCCGCTCGACGATCTCGCCCGGGCCCGCGCCGCGGAGGCCGAGGCTGCCGCGGGCCCCGCCGCGCACGACTTCCGTGCGGTCGCCCCCGCCGCGATGAGCTTCGGACAGGGCCGGCGGCGATGAGGCACGCCCGCCGCCCCGGCTCGCGATAAGGTGCGCGCCGATGACCGTCGCCCTGTTCGTCGCCTTCTGGGTGATCCTCGGGATCGTCCTCGTCGTGGTAGCCGCCTCCGGCGGCCCCGGCGGCGCGCGCGCCACCGTGCTCCAGCGCCAGACCAGGCGGGCCCGCCGGACCTGGGCCGCGCTGTTCGGCGTTGCCTACCTCGGGCTGGGCGTGGCCATCCCGGCCGTCGTGATCGCGGGCGATCGCAACGACGACGTCGACACCAAGACCGGCCAGACGCTGACCGCCGCCGAGCAGGCGGGGCGCGAGATCTTCAGCCAGAAGTGCCAGCAGTGCCACACCCTGCGCGGGGCGAACGCCGTCGGCAAGGTCGGCCCCAATCTCGATCAGCTGCGTCCGAGCGCAGAGGCGACGCTCAACGCGGTCATCCTCGGCCGCGTCCGCGGCGCGGGCACGATGCCGGCCCAGCTCGTCACCGGCCAGGACGCCAAGGACGTGTCGGCGTTCGTCGCCGCCGTCGCCGGCCGGGACTGAGAGCGGCGACCGTGGACGAGTCCAGGGCCCGGGACCTGCTCGCCGCCGAGCGCGCCCGCATCGAGCGGGCGCTGGGCGACCTCGCGCCGCAGGACTCCGGCGAGCTGACGACCTCCGACCAGCACATGGCCGACGCGGCCTCCGATCTCACCGAGCACGAGATCGACGCCGGCCTCGTCGAGCAGCTTCGGGACGAACTGGCCGCGGTGCAGCGGGCCGAGGGCCGCCTCGCCGCCGGCACGTTCGGCGTCTCGATCGAGAGCGGCACGCCGATTCCGGATGCCCGCCTCGAGGCCTATCCGACCGCCGAGCGCACGGTGCAGGAGCAGGCTCGCGTCGAGCGCGGCGGCTGACCGTTCGTGCCACATCGCACGATCGCGGTACATAAAACCGCCCAATTTGCAGGAACTTCGGCTGCTGGTACGATGCCGCCGACTTCATTCCGCTGAACCTTCGCGTAGCCTGCGAGGGACGGGGGACCCAGGTTCCTGGGGCGAATCGCGCCGCGGCGCGAGGCGAAGCTCTTTCTTCGCCAGCCCGACAGCTAACCCCGCAAGCCGCCGAAAGAGACGAGTGCCCCACCGCCCCTCATCCGCCCCCCGCGCCGCTGAGCCCGACCGATACCGGCCGCGGTTCACGCGCGACCGCCCCGTGCTCGACCCGGACGCGTTCGAGTGGCGTGACGACGTGCGCGAACCCGAACTTCCGGACAACCCGTTCGTCGTCGACGCCACGGGCGAAGCAGGCGTCGGCCCCGCGAGCGCTCCGGCGGACGCGCGGGGCGAAGGCGCCGGCTGGGACGTTCCGTCGAGGGCACCGGTCGCGGATGCCGCGTCGTCGGCGGACTGGGCGCCGCCCGCCGCGCCGCTCGTGCCCGTCGCGGACCCCGTCGACGACGGTGCCGCCGACGACGCCTGGGACGAGCCGCCGTTCGTGATCGACCCCGAGACCGGGCGGCGAACGGTCACCATCACCGGCCGGCCCGAGGCCGCGCGCCGCACGCCGGCGCCACGCCAGGCCGCCCGCCGGGATGCCCACCGCGGCAGCGCAGCCGTCCCGGCGCCGCCGCGGCGTCGCTCCGGCAGCGCAAGCCGGCGCCCGAGCCCAATCGGTGGCACGACCGCCCGGGTGGCGCAGCGGCCCGACCGGATCGCGCTGTGGGCCGTCGTGATGGCTCTGGTGCTCGTGCTGGCCGCGGCCACGACCTCTCGCGCCGCCGCGCCCGAGCCTGCGGGCCCCGCGTCGGCGCTGTCGGCGCCCGCGGCCCGCTGAAGCCCGCGCGAACGCCGTCCGGGCGGCTCGGCCGGCCGCGTGCGCCGACCCCCGTTCACCACCTGGCAAGCACGGGCTGAACCGGCGTTTACGTTCCCGCGTAGAACGGGGACAGCACATGAATCCGCCCTTGCCCCATTCCACACCGCCCGCTAGACTTACATTCCGTAAGCAGCACGCCATCAGTGAAGTGGCCGTGCCGCCGCCCTCCTCCCCAGTGGTGATTGCCCCATGAAGACCCAGATGAGCCGGTTCCAGATCCACGACGACCTCACGGCCCCCGAGGGCTCGACCCCCGTCCTGAAGGGCGCGCTTGCCACCGGCGGCCAGCTCCCGAACTTCCTCGGGGTGCTTGCCGGGTCGCCAGCGGCGCTGCGCGCCTACACCCGCTACCGCGCCGAACTGCGGCGGGGCCTGCTCGACGCCGCCACCCACGAGCGCATCGCGCTCGCCGTTGCCGAGCACTACGGGTCCGAGCCGGGCATCGCGATGCACGCCCGCACCGCGCGGGCGGTCGGGCTGGGTCTCGACGAGGTCGCGCTGGCACGCGAGTTCACGTCGAACGACCCGAAGGCCGCCGCGCTCCTGCGCTACCTGCGGGAGATGCTCGACCAGCGCGGCCGGGCGCCGATGCACCTGCACGAGGAGGCCCGCGAGGCCGGATGGACCGACGAGGAGATCCTCGAGGCGATCGCGGCGCTCTCGCTCGAATCCTTCACCGCGATGATCAACGTCGCGGGCGAGGTGCCGGTCGACGGCTCGGTCGAGGCCTCCCGTTCCCTCCAGGCGGCCTGACCCGGCGGGCGCGGACCGAACGGGCGTGACGCAGATGCCGGCCCGGACGCACGGCGAGCCCTCGCCGATCGCGACCGGGCCGGCGGTCTGCCCGAAGTACCACCAGGCCGTCGAGCTGATCGGCAAGCGCTGGACCGGCGCGATCGTCGGATCGCTGTTCGTGGGTCCGCTGCGCTTCTCGGAGATCTCCGCGGCCGTGCCCGAGCTGTCCGACCGCCTCCTCTCGCAGCGGATGAAGGAGCTCGAGGCGCGCGGCATCGTCGCGCGCACGGTCCACTCCGGGCCGCCGGTGCGCGTCGAGTACGGACTGACCCCGATGGGCCGCGAGCTCGAGCCGGCGCTGGCGGAGCTGAAGACCTGGGCGCAGCGGTGGCTCCACGACCCGCATCCCACGTGCTGACCGGCCGCCGGTAAGGTGGGCGCCAGCCGGCGCATGCCGGCGCAGAGGACTCAACGACCACCCGAGGAGAGCCCGTGGCCGCCGACACCACCACGACCGCCGACGACGTCAAGGCCCTCGTCGCGGAGAACGACATCCGCTTCATCCGCTTCTGGTTCACCGACATCCTCGGGCAGCTGAAGTCGTTCTCGATCAATCGCGCCGAGCTCGACGACGCCTTCGAGGGCGGGATGGGGTTCGACGGGTCCTCGATCACCGGCTTCAACGCGATCGAGGAGTCCGACATGATCGCCATGCCGGACGCCTCGACCTTCCGGATCCTGCCGTGGCGTCCGAAGGAGGCGGGGGTGGCGCGGATGTTCTGCGACGTGGTGACGCCCGAGCGCACCCCGTACGAGGGCGACCCCCGCCACGTGCTGCGGCGGGCGCTCGAGCGGGCGAGCGCGATGGGCTTCGACACCTTCAACGTCGGGCCGGAGCTCGAGTACTTCTACTTCGAGGATTCGAAGTCCACGAAGGTCCTCGACGAGGGCGGCTACTTCGACCTCACGACGCTGGACGCCGGCTCGGACCTGCGGCGCGAGACCGTGCTCGCGCTCGAGCAGCTCGGGATCCACGTCGAGTACACCCACCACGAGGTCGGCCCGTCGCAGCACGAGATCGACATGCGCTACGCCGACGCGCTCAAGATGGCCGACGACTGCATGACCTACCGGATCACGGTCAAGGAGTACGCGATGAAGTACGGCTGGCATGCGACGTTCATGCCCA
>CAZEKK010000063.1:3926-11452 GCA_964512905.1 uncultured Solirubrobacteraceae bacterium | reverse complement strand
ACGTTGCCGGTCGCCTCGAAGGTGTAGTCGGCGCCGAAGCCGCCGGTCATCTCGACGATCCGCTCGACGACGTCGTCGCCGCCCGCGAGCAGGTCGGTGGCGCCGTGGGGCGTGCCCAGTGCCAGGCGCTCCGGCGACAGGTCGACGAGGACGATCCGCTCGGCGCCGGCGAGGCGGCAGCCGACGACCGCGCCGAGACCGACCATCCCCGCGCCGAACACGACGCAGGTCGAGCCGGGCTCGACCTTCGCGGTGTTCAGCGCCGCCCCGATGCCGGTCGACAGTCCGCAGGCGAAGAGGCAGGCGCGGTCCAGCGGAGCCTCGGGACTGACCTTGGCCAGGGCGATCTCCGGCATGACCGTGTACTCCGCGAAGGTCGAGGTGCCCATGAAGTGACGGATCGGCTCCCCGTCGCGCGAGAGCCGCGCGGTCCCGTCCGGGAGGTAGCCGAGCCCCTGCTGTTCGCGGATCGCCAGGCAGATGTTCGTCTTCGTGCTCTGGCAGTGCACGCACTCGCGGCACTGCGGCGAGAACAGCGTCACCACGTGGTCGCCCGGCACGACCGACGACACCCCCTCCCCCACCGATTCGACCACGCCGGCCCCCTCGTGCCCGAGCACCGTCGGCGCGTAGCCGGAGGGGTCGACGCCCGACGCGGTGTAGAGGTCGGTGTGGCAGACGCCGCACGCGACGAGGCGGACGAGCACTTCGCCCGCCTGGGGCTCCGCCAGGTCGAGCTCCTGCACGACGAGCGGCTGGCCGAACTCCTCCAGCACCGCGGCACGCATCTTCATCTCAGGTCCCTCCCGGTTTCGAATCGGCCAGCGGCGCCGATCCTAACCCCCGTGGCGCTGCATGCCTCGCAGGAGGACGCTCGCGCCCGGCGCCGCCATGCCCGCCGCCTACAGCCTGAACACCGGCAGCAGGCGCTCCTCGTGCTCGGCCTCGATGCGGGCGACGACCTCGACGTGCTCCTCGAGGCCCGAGCCGCGCAGCTTCGTGGCGAGCAGTTCGTCGACTTGGAAGATCCCGGCGCTGTTGGACATGAGGATCTCGACGCGCACCGCCCGGTCGCGGCCGGCGGAGATCTTCACCTCCTCGATCGCGTAGGCCGACAGCGAGTGGATGTTGCGCTGGCCGGCCTCGAACGGGACGCGAGAGCGGCCGCGGGCCATGTCGAGCGCGTCGGCGACGCGGACGATCCCGGCTTCGACCGTGAACGGGTCGCCGCGGCGGCGGTGGCCGATGATCGCGTGCAGCGCCTCGGCGACGATCACCGACCGCTCGGGCTCGTCGTAGATCCCCTCCAGCAGCATCGGCAGCTTGTCGGCGGCGAGGAAGAGCGAGTAGGCCTCGTGGTCGGTGCGGTGCACCGTCATCCCGATGTCGTGCAGCAGGCAGCCGGCCACGATCACGACCTCGGCGTCGCGCTCGGTCATCGCGTAGTCGGCGACCATTCCCGGGACGACGCCGCGGCGGAAGAGCAGCCGCGCCAGGCGCAGGGCGATGTTCGTGACGATCTGGATGTGGACCCAGGAGTGGTCGGACATGCCGAGCCGGGGCGTCGCGTTGAGCGCGGCGACGTGCCACCAGGCCTTGAGCTGCAGGTCGGCGTCGACCGCCGCCAGCAGCTGCTCGAGCTTGCGGTTTCCTCGCGTCGGAACGTGGATGTCGACCGCCTCGACCGCCTCGCGGACCGGGATCGGCGGCGGGGCATCGTCGGACGTCGCGCCGGGCTCGCTCACGGCGGGGTTGCACCCTCCGCGGCGCGGGCCGCGTGGCCGAGCATCAGCTCGCGCTGCACGCTGCGCGGCTCGGGCCCCAGCGGGATCCGGCGGTGCCAGGTGCCGTCCGCGCGCAGGTCCCAGGCGCCGGTGTCGTCGGCGAAGCAGCGCTCCAGCACGTCCATGAGGTCGTCGGCGAGGTGCGCGTCGGTCACCGGCGTCAGCAGCTCGACGCGGGTGTCGAGGTTGCGCGGCATCAGGTCCGCTGAGCCGATGTAGACGCGCGGCGGCTCGTCGTGGGCCTCGAAGGCGTAGATCCGGGAGTGCTCGAGGAACCGCCCGACGATCGAGACAACCGAGATCGATTCCGACACGCCGGGCACACCGGGGCGCAGGCCGCAGATGCCGCGCACGTTGAGGTCCACGCGCACGCCGGCCTGCGACGCGCGGTACAGCGCCCGGATGCACTCGCCGTCGATCAGGGAGTTCATCTTCATCGCGATGCGCGACGGCCGGTGCGGCGTGTGCAGCTCGATCGCCCGCTCGATCTCGGCCATGATCCCGTCGCGCAGGTGGTGCGGGGCCACGAGCACCTTGCGGTAGCGTCGCGGCCGGCCGTAGCCGGTGAGGTGGTTGAACATGTCGGCGACGTCGGCGCCGATCTCCTCGTCGCAGGTGAAGAGACCGAAGTCGGTGTAGAGCCGGGCCGTGGTGGGGTGGTAGTTCCCGGTGCCGATGTGCACGTAGTGGCGGATGCCGTCGCCTTCGCGCCGCACCACCATCACGCACTTGGCGTGCGTCTTGAGCGCCGGGTGGCCGTAGACGACGTGAACACCGGACTCCTCGAGCTTGCGCGCCCACTGGATGTTCGCGCGCTCGTCGAAGCGGGCCTTGAGCTCCACGGCGCACACCGCCTGCTTGCCGCGCTCGGTGGCCTCGATGAGCGCCGGCACCAGCGGCGAGTCGTCGCTGGTGCGATAGACGGTCTGCTTGATGGCCAGGACGTTCGGATCCTCGACCGCCTGGGCGACGAAGCGCTCCACCGACGAGGAGAACGAGTCGTAGGGGTGGTGGACCAGGATGTCGCCGTTGCGCATCGCGGCCATCACGTTGGCCGGCTGGCCCTCCTCGTCGTGGAGGCGCGGCTGGATGACGGGCGTGAACGGCGCCTCGCGCAGGTCGGAGTGCCCGGGGAGCTTGACGATCTGCCACAGCGCCGTGAGGTCGAGGAGGCCGTCGATCTCGTAGACCTCGCGGTCCTCGACGTCGAGCGCCTCGGTGAGCTGGCGGCGCAGCCGCTTGCGCATCGATGCGGCGACCTCGACCCGCACCACCTCGCCGAACCGTCGCCGGCGCAGCTCGGCCTCGATGGCCTGCAGCACGTCGTCGGCCTCGTCGGAGACGTCGTAGTCGGCGTCGCGGGTGACCCGGAACACGGCGGAGTCGAGAATCTCCATCCCGGGGAACAGCGTGTCGAGGTTGTCGGCGATCACGTCCTCGAGCGGGACGAACGTCGCCGCGCCCTCGGCCACGGGCACGAACCGCGGCAGGATCTCGGCCGGCACCTTGACACGGGCGAACGTGCGCTGGTCGGAGTCGGGGTCGCGCAGGAGGACCGCCAGGGAGAGGCTGAGATTGGAGATGTAGGGGAACGGCCGGCCGAGGCCGACCGCCAGCGGCGTGAGGACCGGGAAGATCTGGCGGCGAAAGCGGGCCCGCAGCGCCGAGCGCTCGGGCTCCTGCACCTCGTCGATCGGCACGATGCGGATGCCGTGCTCGGCCAGCGCCGGACGCAGCTCGTGATCGAGGCAGCGGATCTGGCGGGCGAGCTGGCCGACGAGGCGGGCGCGGATGGCGTCGATCTGCGCCGACGGGGTGTATCCGGCCTGGTCGGGCTTGTCGATCCCGGCGTCGACCTTGGCGTGCAGGCCGGCCACCCGGACCATGAAGAACTCGTCGAGGTTGGAGCTGAAGATCGCGGCGAACTTCACCCGCTCCATCAGCGGGAGGTCGTCCTCCTCCATCAGCTGCAGCACGCGGTCGTTGAACTCCAGCCACGACAGCTCGCGGTTGATGAAGAGCGCCGGATCGTCGAGGGCGACCGTCGGCCCGGGGGCGGCAGTGGCGTCCGGCGCGCTCACGGGGCGGGCGCCGGGGCCGGCGCGGTCGGCGGGGCAGGCGCGGTCGGCGGGGCAGGCGCGACCGGATCGGGCGCCGGGGCCGGCGCGGTCCGCGGGGCAGGCGCGGCCGCGTCGACCGCCGCGCCGGGGTCCGCGCCGTCGGTGTCCGCGGCGGCGGACGCCGACCGCTCCGCGATCGCCCCCTCGAGTCGCACGCGGAACCCCCGGCGCTCGAGCCTGCCCCAGAGCTCGAGGAAGCGCTCGTACAGCAGATCGCGGCGGGCCCGCAAGTGGGCCGCGAGCACCTCGAGCCCGCGGTAGGCCGCGCGGTTGGGGGCGCCGCGGCTCAGCGCCGGGTCGAGGTCCTTGTCCCCGGCGGCGACGAGCCGGAGCATCGCCGCGTCGCGGGCGCGCAGTTCGTCGACGTGCGCGAGGACCCGCGGGATCATCACGTCGCAGTCGTGGATCTCGCCGAGCAGGTCCTGCAGGTCGCGCGCGCGCTTGACCGCCGTGGCGGCGTACGGCCCGAAGCAGAAGGCGGTCACTTCGAGCACGTAACGCAGGCGCTTGGCCGCGATCCGCATGTCGTGCAGCGCCTGGACCTCGGCGGGATCGAGCGCCGCCGGCATGAACGAGTACAGCTCGTCGATCCGCACGCGGATGATTCGCTCGGCGTTGTCGGCCAGCGTGCCCTCGGGGTCCAGCCGCTTGACCCGCCGTGCCCTCACGCGCGCGCCCCCTGCACGAGCGCCTCGATCCGGCCGGAGAGGTCGGTGGCGTTCATCCGGTCCAGCACGCGGGCGAGCGACACGTTGCCCGCGCCCTGCTCGTCGCGGAAGCGCGCGACGAGGCTCGCCACCCCTGGCTGATCGGACTTGGCCGCGGCGGCGGCGTAGGCGCGCAGCGCGTCGATGTGGACGTCGGGGTCGCGGCGCTCGCCGAGTGCGTCGGCGAGGTGCTTGACGTCGCGCAGCACCTCGCGGTGCTGCGCCGGGTCGAAGCAGGCGGCGAAGATCTCGAGCACCGCGCGCAGCCGCCGCGTCGCCACGCGCATGTCGTGGACGCGCTCGATGTCGGTCGTGTCGAGCACGTTCTCCGCGTGCGCGAACATCTCGTGCGCGCGCACGGCGACGACGGTGGCGGCGGCGTCGCGGAAGCGGTCGTCGGCGTCCAGGCCGGGGATCTTGGTGGCGCGGGCCATGTGGGCCCCAATCCTGCCCTATCGGCCCTGGCCCTGCGTGAACAGGCCAAGGACGACGCCCTCGCGCAGGCCGCCCGCGGCGATCTCGAGCGCGGTGCCGATGCGCGCCGCCGCCGCCGCGAGCAGCACGAGGCCGGCGGGCATGAGGCGCACTCGCTCGGGCGCGAGGGCGTAGCGGGCCGCGACCTCGGCGCACGGGGCGGCCGCCAGGATCCCGACCGCAGCGTCGAGCGCCTGTGCGTCCAGGCGCCCTCCGGCCAGGCGCCGCAGGGACGTCGCGCTCCCGCCGACCGCGACGGCGCGGTCGACCGGCGGCACGTCGATCGCTGCGAAGGCCGCGTCCGCGGTCGCGCGCGCCGCGGCCAGGCCGGCTGCGTCGGGCGGATCGCCGCCGAGGTGGGCGGCGGCCAGAGCCGCCGAGCCGACGTCGGCCGAGGCCCACCAGTCGGGGCCCGCCGCCGCCGTGCCGACGGCGATCTCCGTCGATCCGCCGCCGACGTCGACGACCGCCAGCCGGCCGGGCCCGGCGCCCGGCGGCGCGTGCGCCGCACCGGCGAAGGCCAGGCGCGCCTCCTCGGCGGCGCTCAGGACCTCCACCGTGACGCCGCTTGCCGCCTCAACGGCGGCGGCGAGATCGTCGCCATCGGGCGCCCGACGCACGACCGCCGTGGCGACGACCCGCACGATCTCGGCGCGCGCGGCCCGGGCGGCGCGAACCTGGCGGTCGACCAGGCGGGCCACCTCGCGGATCTTCGGCGCGCCGATCGCCCCAGGACCGATGCCGGTGAAGGCGCGCTCCGCGGCGACCTCGTGCAGGCCGGACGGCGCAGGCTCGGCGACGAGCAGGCGCGTCGTGTTGCACCCGATGTCGACACAGGCGTAGCGCATCCCCGGTGCGGCGCGGCCCGCCGCCGGGCGATCATCGCAGCCCCCGCCCGCCAGGGGAAGGGCGGGCGCCCCGCCGCATGCGCCGCCGGGTGGCAAGATCCCCGGGCGATGACGACCGTTCCCCAGGCGGCCCGCACGGCGACCGCTGACGCGCCCGGCGCCGAGCCCGCGATCGAGGTCCGCGGCCTTCGCAAGGCCTACGGCGACGTCGAGGCGGTCCGCGGCATCGACTTCTCGGTCCGCGAGGGCGAGGTCTACGGCCTGCTCGGGCCCAACGGCGCCGGCAAGACCACGACCGTCGAGATCCTCGAGGGCTACCGGGCGGCGAGCGCCGGGGAGGTCCGCGTCCTCGGCCACGATCCGGCGCGCCGCGAACCGGCGCTGCGGCGGCGCGTCGGGATCGTCCTGCAGAGCTGCGGGATGTACCGCCACCTCTCCGTCCGCGAGGCCGTGGCGCACTGGGCGGGCTTCTACCCGCACCCCCGCGACGTCGACGAGACGGTGGCCCTCGTCGGGCTCGAGGAGAAGGCCGGGGCGCGCACCCGCACCCTCTCGGGCGGGCAGCTGCGCCGGCTCGACCTCGCGCTTGCCCTGGTCGGCGACCCCGATCTCATCTTCCTCGACGAGCCGACGACCGGCTTCGACCCCGCGGCCCGGCGGGCGGCGTGGGAGACGATCCGCTCGCTCAAGGCCCTCGGAAAGACGATCCTGCTGACCACGCACTACCTCGACGAGGCCCAGGCGCTCGCCGACCGCGTCGCGATCATCAAGGCCGGCCGGATCCTGGCCGAAGGGGCGCCGGGCGACCTCGGCGGCGAGGGCTCGGCGCGCTACCGCGTGGCCCACCGCCGCGCCGACGGCACGCTGGAGGTCGCCGAGACCGACGACCCGACCGCGCTCCTGCACGACCTGACCGCCGCGGCGCTCGCCCGCGGCGAGCGGCTGGCCGACCTCAGCGTCAGCCGCCCGAGCCTCGAGGACGTCTACCTGGAGCTGACCGACGATGGGTGAGTCCGCCGCCGTGGTCTGGCGCCAGTACCGCCTCGAGCGCCGGATGTTCTGGCGCAACCCGAGCGCGGCCTTCTTCAACTTCTTCCTGCCGCTGGTGATCCTCGCCTTCCTCGGCGCGATCCTGTCCGGCGACCAGAAGAGCCTGAACATCATCGTGCCCGGCATCGCCGGCATGGCGATCGTCGCGACCACGTTCTCGACCCTGGCCTACAACATGACCTTCCTGCGCGAGCAGGGGATCCTCAAGCGCATCCACGGGACGCCCCTGCCCGGCAGCGCCTACCTCGGCGGGATCGTCGCCAGCGCCATCACCAACGCGGCGATCGAGGTGGCGCTCATCGTCGTTGCCGGGAAGGTGTTCTTCGGCCTCCCCTGGCCGCAGGACTGGCTCGCGCTGGCCGCGTTCCTCGCGCTCGGGGTCACGGCGTTCGCGGCCCTCGGGGTCGCCTTCTCGCACGTCATCCCGAACTTCGACTCCGCGCCGGCGTACGTCAACGCGGTCTTCCTGCCGCTGATCTTCATCTCGGGCGTCTTCTACGACGCCGACAACGCGCCCGCATTCCTGCGCGACATCGGCGCGGC
>CAZEKK010000063.1:1855-3826 GCA_964512905.1 uncultured Solirubrobacteraceae bacterium | reverse complement strand
GCCCACTCGTCGCGCAGCAGGCTGAAGATCACGACGTCGTGGACGACGTCGCCGTGGCGGTGGAAGCGGCGCAGCAGGCCCTCGCGGACGAAGCCCAGGCGCTCGAGCGCAGCCTGCGAGCGGGCGTTCCCGGCGCCGGCGTAGGCCGTGAGGCGCTCGAGACCCAGCGGCCCGAACGCCAGGGCGCAGACGAGCGCCTTGGCCTCCCGGTTGGCCCCGGTGCCCCAGTGGGCGCGGCCCAGCCAGGTGCCGATCGTGGCGCGCCGGTCGCGCCGCGCCAGTTCGCTGAGTCCGGTGATCCCGATGACGTCGGTGCCGCGCACGATCGCGAAGTCCAGCAGCGTGCCCGCCTCGCGCTTGGCGGGCAGGCCGGCGACGTACGCCGCGGCCTCGCCGGGCTCACGGTATGGCCCCCACGAGAAGAAGCGGGTGACGTCGGGGTCGCGTCCGAGCGCGAAGAGGGACGGCACGTCGGCGGTCGCGGGGTAGCGCAGGCACAGCGCGGGGCCGATCACCTCGAGGTCCGCCACAGCGCGCGATGGTATATCCCATGGCGATGCTCGCCGTCCTCTACGACATCCACGGGAATCTGCCGGCGCTGGAGGCGGTGCTCGCCGACGCCAAGGCCCAGGGCGCGCGCCGCTACCTGCTCGGCGGCGACTATGCGTTGTTCGGCCCCTGGCCCGCCGAGACCGTCGCGCGCCTGCGCCAGCTCGACGCCGCCTGGATCCGCGGCAACGGGGAGCGCTGGACCGCGGCACCGTCGCAGGCGCCCGACACCCCGATCGTGCAGGGAGCGATCGCCGCCTGCCGGGAGGCGCTGGACGGCCCGACGGTGGCCTGGCTGGAGAGCCTGGATCTCATGCTCGTCCACGAGGGCGCGCGGTTCTGCCACGGGTCGCCGGCCTCGGACGTGCGCTCGTTCCTGCCCGAGCCCGGCGCCGACGAGGACGAGCTGCTCGAGGGCGTGCCCGAGGCGCGCCTGGTGTTCGGCCACACGCACCTCCCCTTCCGGAGGATCTCGGCCCGTTCGGGCATCGAGCTCGTCAACCCCGGCAGCGTCGGCATGCCCTTCGATGGCGATCCGCGTGCGGCCTACGCCCTCATCCACGACGACCGCCGCGTCGAGCATCGGCGCGTGCCCTACGACCACGCCGCGAGCGCCGCGGCGGTCGTGCAGCAATTCGGCCGCCACGAGTGGACGGCCACCGTGGAGCGGCGCATCGCGACCGCGGCGTTCTGACCGGGCCGGCCTGCCGCGCGACCCGCCCTCCCCCGCCCGGAGTGGCAGAATCGCACCGTGGGACTGCTTCGCGGCATGCGCGAGAAGGCCGGCTACGCCGCGCTCGGCACGGCCCTGGCCGCGTCGGCGAGCGTGGACCGCGGGGTCCCCGCGCGCGGCCGGGTCATCTCGATCCGGGACACCGGCACGACGATCAACGAGAACCCGCGGGCGGAGCTGACGGTCACGGTCACGCTGGCCGGCCGGGAGCCGTACGAGGCGACGTTCACGCACACCGTCGGCCGCCTGCACGTCGGCCGGTTCGCGCCCGGGACCGAGATCCCGCTCCGCGTCGACCGCAACGACCTCCAGGAGGTCTCGCTCGACGCCGAGGCGTTCGACGGCCGGGTCCCCGAGCCGCCCGAGCGCACAACGGCGCAGCCCACGTCGGACGGCGGCCTCGAGGCGCTGCTGGCCCGCGGCACGCCCGGCCGGGCGCGGCTGGTCAAGGTCGCCGAAGGCACGATGCAGGCGCCCGACGGCGACCCCCTCTTCCTGTTCGAGCTCGAGGTGACTCCGCCGGAGGGCGACCCGTACGAGACGCGCTGCAGCCACCGGGTCCCCGCCGAGTCGGCGGACCTGATCCTGGCCGGCCTCGAGGTGCCCGTCGCGATCAATCCCGACGAGCCGCGGCAGGTCGCGATCGACTGGACCGGCGCGGGCCTCGCGGCGCCCGGCTGGCTGCACGA
>CAZEKK010000063.1:0-1755 GCA_964512905.1 uncultured Solirubrobacteraceae bacterium | reverse complement strand
GGCGACGTCACCCCGGCGACCGCTGGAACCAGCGGTCGAGCCGGCGACGTCACCCCGGCGACCGCTGGAACCAGCGGTCGAGCCGGCGACGTCACCCACGAGGCCCCGGACTCCGGCGATCCGATCGCCCTGCTCGCCGGCCTGGACGAGCTGCGGCGCAACGGCGTCATCACCGACGCCGAGTTCGCGTCGAAGAAGGCCGAGCTGCTCAGGCGGCTGTGACCGGCTCGCGCACGACGTCGGCCGGGTCCTTGTCGTCGCGCCGGCCCTTGTAGGACGGCTGGCGCAACGTCCCCGCGCGGGTCCACTCGGAGAACTCGACCTCGGCGACGAGCCGCGGCGCAGCGAACACCGCGCCGCGGCGCGGCTGGCGGCCGGTGAACGGCGAGGCGTCGCGCCGCAGCGGCGCCAGCGCCTCCTCGAGCCGGCGCAGTTCGGCGTCGGTGAAGCCGGTGCCGACGCTGCCGGCGTAGCGCAGCGCACCGTCGTCGTCGTGGTAGCCGACCAGCAGCGAGCCGATTCCGGCTGCGCGCCGGCCCGCGCCCGGCATCCAGCCGCCGATCACGAACTCCTGGCGGCGGACGTGCTTGATCTTGATCCAGGCACGCGACCGCCGCCCCGGCTCGTAGGGCGCATCGATGCGCTTGGCGATGATCCCTTCGAGCGCCCGGGCGCGGGTCGCCGCCGCGAACTCCGCGCCGCTGCCGCGGTGGACCGCCGGCGTCTTCCACGCCGGACCCTCGAGGCCGAGCGCCTCGAGCAGCCGTCGGCGCTCGCGCCACGGGAGCGGGCACGTCGAGTGCCCGTCGAGGTAGAGGAGATCGAAGATCATGTAGGCCGCGGGCGCGGCGGCCATCGCGCGCCGAATCGCGGCGTCGCCCTCGACGTGCATGCGCCCCTGCAGCCGTTGGAAGTCCGGCCGGCCGGCGTCGTCGAAGGCGACGATCTCGCCGTCGAGGACCGCGGGAATCGCCCCGAGCGCTGCGCCGAGCGACCGCAGTTCGGGGTAGCGGCGGGTGACGTCGGCGCCGGTCCGAGTCTCGAGCCGCACCCGCCCGCCCTCGACGTAGGCCAGCGCCCGGATGCCGTCCCACTTCACCTCGTAGGCCCAGCCCTCGTCGTCACGCGGCAGATCTCCCGCCGTCGCGAGCATCGGACGCAGTCCGGCCGGCATCGCCTCGCGGCCCGGATCCTCCGGCGGATCCATCCGGTGCAGCATCCACTGGTCGCCGCGGGTCTGGAAGAGGGCGTACCGGCCGCGCATCCGCTCTCCTCGGAAGCTGGCGATGACCTCGTCGTCGCGGAACTTCTCCGCATCGAAGGTTCCGCGGTCCCAGATCGCCATCGTGCCGGCGCCGTACTGGCCGGCCGGGATCTCGCCGGCGAACTCCAGGTACTCGAGCGGGTGGTCCTCGGTGCGGATCGCGAGGTGGTTGGTCTGCGGGTCGGGCGGGATCCCCTTCGGCACCGCCCATGAGCGCAGGATCCCGTCGTGCTCGAGGCGCAGATCCCAGTGCAGGCTGGACGCGTGGTGCTCTTGAACCACGAACCGCGGCGCGCCCGGACCGGACGGCTCCGGCGCGGCCGCCCCCGCCGGCTCGGGCGTGGCGGCGAGGGTGCGCTTGGCGCGATAGCGGCCGAGTCGGTCCGGCATCCGCCCGACACCGTACCCGGCGCCGCCCGCCGAACCGCGCGGGCCCGCGCCGCGAGATCGCGGCGCGGGCCCGATGGCGGGCTCCGTGCGGGCGGGGCCTA
>CAZEKK010000062.1:10506-11709 GCA_964512905.1 uncultured Solirubrobacteraceae bacterium | reverse complement strand
GCACGGAAGCCGCCTCGCGGCGGCTCCCGTTGGCGCCGTTCCGGACTTGGCGGGGGTTCGTCCGTGCGGAGCCACACACCCGGGCGTGATTGCCGCGTGACGCGGCGGGACCGGGCTCTCTCTGGGCGCGAAACCTGCGACCGGGCGGCTCACGGCGTGAAACCACTGGACAGCCCTCGCGTCCGGATGGCGGGCAGTCTCTCTGACCGCGGGTCAACAGCGCAATCAAACATTCGGCTAGACGCTGGCGTTCAGTGAAGCGGCGAGGTCGATGGCGGCGCCGTAGAGGATGTCGTGCTCGGAGACCTCGATCTCGTCGAGGCCGAACGCCCGCAGCGCCTCGAGCAGGATCACGATGCCGGCCACGATCACCGGCGCCCGCTTGGGGTGCAGGCCGGCGACGCGCTCACGCCGGGCGAGCGGCATCTGGGCAAGTTCGGCGAGCATCAGCTCACACTCGGCCTTCTGGAGCGGGTAGCCGTGCACGCGCGCCGGGTCGTAGGGCTCCAGCGACTGCGCGATCGCGGCGCACGTCGTGGCGGTGCCGGCGACGGCGACGCCGGCCCGCACCCCGCGGCGCACCGCCTCTGGCACCGAGGCCGCGACGATCGCCCGCACGTCGGCGGCGAGCGCCTCGAGCTGGGCGTGCGCGGGCGGGTCGTCGTGCAGGTGGCGCTCGGTCTGCCTGACCGCGCCGGCCTGGGTCGAGACGCGGAAGGTCACCTCGTTCCCCGCGCCGACGACGAACTCCGTCGAGCCGCCGCCGATGTCGAGCACCAGCAGCGGGTCCGGCGAGGGCGGGCGTCCGCTGGTCGCCCCGAGGAAGCTCAGGCGCGCCTCGGTGTCGCCGTCGATCGCGCGAGCGTCGACGCCGTACTCGCGCCGGACCTCGTCGACGAACTGCGGCCCGTTGACGGCGTCGCGGGTGGCGCTCGTCATCACGCCGGCGGTGGCCGTCACGCTTGCGCCCGCGATCGCCTCGCGGTAGGCCGAGAGCACCGATCGGACGCGGTCCATCGCCGCGTCGGCGAGCCGGCCGCTCTCGTCCACGCCCTCGCCGAGCTTGGTGATCTCGGTGCGGCGGTCGACCTCGGCGACCGCGCGGCCGTCCACGTCGGCGATCAGCAGGCGGGTCGTGTTCGTCCCGATGTCGACGATCGCGACGCGCTGGGCCACGGCGGGCATGGTGCCACACCGCGGGCG